>NZ_PGGC01000148.1 GCF_002795305.1 Aeromonas cavernicola | reverse complement strand
AAAATTGAACGGGGTGATCCCCGCGCAGACCCCCACCGGTTGCATCACCGAGTAGCAATCAACCCCGCGCCCCACGTTGAGAGAGTGCTCGCCTTTTTGCAGATGAGGAATACCACAGGCAAACTCCACCACCTCCAATCCACGGGTCAGCTCCCCTTGTGCATCAGAGAAGATTTTGCCGTGCTCGCGGCTGATCACCTCGGCCAGGGCATCCCGATGTTGCTCCATCAACGCTTTGAAACGGAAAAAGACTCGGGCCCGTACTAATGGTGGCGTCTGAGACCAACCCGCAAACGCCCGTTCGGCACAGGCAATCGCCTCCTGACACTCGGCGGCGCTCGACAGCCCCACGCTTCCCTGCTGCTTGCCGCAGGCTGGATTGAAGATGGCGCTTTGCCGTTCACTGCGACTGTGCTGCAGTTGACCGTCAATAAAATTGCCGACCCTGTATGTCATATCTCCTCCGTGGTAGATCATCTGGTAGCGAGGCTGCAAGCCAAGCACGCCAAGGCAAGACCCCGCCAAAGCGGGGCCTTAAAATGGGTTAAGGTTGGGCCTGCAGGACATCTTGCAGCAGGGTAAACAAATCATCGATCTGGCTGCGCTCGATGATGAGAGGAGGCGACAGAGCAATGATATCGCCGGTCACCCGGATCAGCAGCCCCTTGTCAAAGCAGCGAACAAACACCTCATAAGCACGCTTACCTGGCGCATCGGGCATGGATTCGAGCTCAATACCCGCCACCAGCCCATAGTTGCGCACATCTTTGACATGTTTACAGCCCTTGAGGGAGTGAGCGGCCTCTTGCCAATAACCCGCTAGATCTGCTGCACGGCTAAACAGGTTTTCATTGCGGTAAATCTCGAGCGTCGCCAGTCCCGCTGCTGCCGCCACCGGATGACCGGAGTAGGTATAACCGTGAAACAGCTCGATCGCCCCCTTGCCTGCCGCCATCATGTCGGCATAAAGGTGATCTTGCACCAATACGGCTCCCATCGGTATCGCGCCGTTAGTGAGCCCCTTGGCGCAGGTGATCATGTCGGGGATGACATCGAACTCTTGGGCGGCGAAAGGGGCACCAAGACGCCCAAAGCCCGTGATCACCTCATCAAAAATCAACAAGATGCCATGTTTGGTGCAGATCTCCCGCAACCGTTTGAGGTAACCCTTGGGTGGCATCAATACCCCAGTACTGCCTGCCACTGGCTCGACAATCACTGCTGCGATATTGCTGGCATCGTGCAGAAAGACGATCTTCTCCAGCTCGTCGGCCAGCGCCAGATCCTCCTCTGGCAATCCTTTGGTGAAGGCATTTTTAGCAAGGTTGAGGGTATGCGGCAGATGATCAACACCGGTCAGCAGGGAACCGAACCACTTGCGATTGCCGGGAATGCCTCCTACCGAGATACCGCCAAAACCGACCCCGTGATAGCCCCGCTCACGACCGATCAAGCGAGTACGCGTCCCCTGACCACGGGCTCGCTGCCAAGCCAAGGCGATTTTGAGCGCCGTATCGACTGACTCTGAACCGGAGTTGGTATAGAACACATGGCCAAACCCCTTGGGGGCGATCTCGACCAGCTGATTGGCCAGCTCAAATGGCAGCGGGTGGCCCATCTGAAAGGTCGGGGCAAAATCGAGGTGAGAAATCTGCTGGGAAACGGCCTCGGCAATCTCGCGTCGCCCATGACCTGCGTTACAACACCATAGCCCAGCGGTGCCATCTAGTATCTTGCGGCCATCCTCTGAGTAATAATACATCCCCGCTGCGGACTTCAGGATGCGCGGCGCCGCCTTGAACTGTTGGTTGGCGGTAAATGGCATCCAAAAAGCGGACATATCGGAGGGGGTATTGATGTCGCAGATCGGTTTCATGGTCACCTCTTTCCTTAAGGTGTTTAGCAATCATCGGACTATGCCTATTAAATTAAACACCTGAAGCCTTAAAAAAGGGCTCATTGTTGCCCCACTTGATCACTCCCCTGCTAGCTGCTAGCAGGGGGCTGGTATAAGATATTTAACACAATTTTAATAATAGTAAACAGTCAAGGAGTGTCTATCGATGGATATCGGCCACCGCCTCAAGGCGGTTCGCACCAACGCGGCTCTGTCCCAGCGGGAGCTCGCCAAACGCTCTGGTGTGACCAATGGCTTTATTTCACAGATTGAAAAGAATCAGGTCAGCCCGTCGGTTGCCTCGCTACGTAAGGTGCTGGAAGGGATTCCTATGTCACTGGCGAGTTTTTTCACCGATGAGACTGCGATGGATTCGGAAGTGGTGTTTCGCGCTGCCGACATGCCAGATCTTGGCACCCATCCCATCAGCTATCGGCTGGTAGGCCACAGCCGGGCCAACCGTGCTATCGGCATGATGCAGGAGATCCTACCGCCGGGCGCCGATACCGGTGATGAGATGTTAAGCCACGAGGGGGAGGAGTGCGGCATCATCATCCAGGGCCAAGTCGAGGTCACCGTCGGTGAGCAAATCTACCTGCTTGCTCCTGGAGATGGCTACTACTTCGATAGCCGTACTCCGCATCGGTTTCGTAACGTCAATGACGAGCAGTGTGTGCTGATCTCCGCCAACACACCCGCCAGTTTCTAACCTGATTAACTTAGTCATTACCGGCCAAGTGTTTAATGAATTGTTACAAAATGGATTTACAAGCGGCATAATGTTTAGCATATTGATACGCGAAAACTGACTTTTGCCAGTTCAAGGAGTAAGCATGAGTGACCTGACCCTGGCCCAGTGGCAACACAAGGCCGCCCATCTAACCCTGCCTTCGCAAGCATTTATCGACGGTGCTTACCGAGATGCCATTCATGGCGCCACGTTCGATTGCATCAACCCAGCTAATGGCAAGTTGCTCACCAAGGTCGCCGCCTGCGACGGAGCTGACGCTGAGTTGGCAGTACACGTAGCACGCACAGCGTTTAACGACAGACGCTGGAGTGGATTGTCACCTAAACAGCGTAAACTGATCCTGCAACGATTCGCGGACCTGATGCGCCTTAATCAGCTGGAGCTGGCGCTGCTAGAATCGCTCGATATGGGCAAGCCCATCAGCGATGCCATGGGCTATGATGCGCCCGCAGCGGCTAACTGCATCGCTTGGAATGCCGAGGCGATCGACAAGATTTACGATCAAGTGGCCCCGGTGGAGGCATCGGCACTGGCACTGGTCACCCGAGAACCTCTCGGGGTAGTGGCCGCTATCGTACCGTGGAATTTTCCGCTGGTGATGGCTTGCTGGAAACTCGGCCCAGCACTGGCGACCGGCAACTCGGTGATCCTCAAACCGTCGGAGAAATCTCCTCTCACCGCCTTGCGTATTGCTGGGATTGCCAAAGAAGCGGGCATTCCAGACGGCGTCTTCAACGTGCTGCCGGGCTTTGGTCATACCGTCGGCGAGGCACTGGCCATGCACACGGATGTGGACTGTATCACCTTTACCGGCTCCACAAAGATCGGCAAGCACTTGGTTGAGTGCTCCGGCAAATCCAACCTCAAACGCGCCTTTATGGAGTGTGGTGGCAAAAGCCCTAACATCATCTTGGCGGATGCCCCAGATCTGGATGCTGCCGCCAAGAGCGCTGCTGGCGCTATCTTCTATAACCAAGGTGAAGTGTGTACCGCGGCTTCCCGCCTCTTGGTGCAAAACAGCATCAAGCCACAATTTATCGCTCGGCTGCTGGCCCATGCTCGCGAATGGATCTCCGCCCATCCCCTCGATCCCGCAACCCGTATCGGCGCCATCGTGGATAACAGCCAAATGGAGCAAGTCTTGCGCTATATCGAGATTGGTAAGCAAGAGGGAGCCAAGCTTCTGCTAGGGGGTAACCAAACCAACACCGAGAGCGGTGGCTTCTACATCGAGCCCACCATTTTTGATGAAGTGACGCCCAAGATGCGGATCTTCCGCGAGGAAATTTTTGGCCCAGTCCTAGCAATCACTGGCTTTGACACCTTGGAAGAGGCGATTACGTTGGCCAACGACACCGACTACGGGCTAGCCGCTGCCATCTGGACCTCAGACCTCAACAAGGCAATTAACGGCTCACGAGCGCTGCGTGCTGGTAGTGTATTCGTCAACAACTGGGATGGCGGTGATATGACTATGCCATTTGGTGGGTTTAAACAATCCGGTAATGGCCGTGATAAATCACTGCACGCACTAGAGAAATATACCGAACTAAAAAGCACTTGGATTCAACTCGAATAATCTATTTGTTCATTATTTACACACATTTAAGGGAAAGAAATTTCCCTTTTTTTATTTCCATCAAATTACGCTATAGATACAATAGTCAAATAACTAACCTGATAAATACCAATATAAAAATGCTATTTTTTCTGGGAAGTGTAGTGCTATTGGTGATCGCTCTGCCGCTATCGTTTTTCTTGCTAGGGCAGGGAGAGGTCTATCTGACGTGGGGCTCTTGGATCTCCGGCTTGGCCCTGATGATTTGGTTGCTATGCGACATCATGAATTACATTCGCCCAGGCAAAGGCGAATAGCACACTGCACCACAAAAACGACAGCCAACAAATTAATTCGCTTTTTTCACCGCTCAAGGATCGCTAAACTGAATTTTTGCGATGTTTCCGAACATCCATCTCAGTAAAGGTTATCCGCATGCCGCAACAAATCCAGCGCCAGGGCATCCTCTATGCCCTGTGCGCTTATACTCTTTGGGGCTTAGCCCCGATCTATTTCAAGAGCTTATCTAACGTACCTGCAACCGAAATACTGACTCATCGCGTCATTTGGTCGTGCGCGCTGCTGATGGTATTAGTGCTACTGGGCCGCCAGTGGCACAAAGTGCAAACGGTGTTACGGCAACCTCGGTTGCTGCTGATCCTCGCTTTTACCTCCATCACGGTCGGTAGTAACTGGTTGCTGTTTATATGGGCGATCAATAATGGCCATATGCTGGATGCCAGCCTCGGCTACTACATCAACCCGTTATTTAATGTGTTGCTTGGCATGGTATTTCTCAGTGAAAAATTGCGGCGCCTACAGTGGTGGGCGGTCGCTCTCGCCTTCACAGGTGTAGCCATCCAACTCATCGCCTTTGGATCACTGCCTTGGATCGCGCTCGTCTTGGCATCTAGTTTTGCTATTTACGGGCTCATTCGCAAAAAGCTGGCACTGGATGCGCTGACGGGCCTATTACTGGAGACAGTGATTATGCTGCCTCCCGCCGCCATCTACTTGTGGGGATTTGCGGATAGTCCAACGAGCCATATGACCGCCAATGACTGGCAGCTCAATTTACTGCTTATCGCTGCGGGCGTGGTCACCACAGCTCCACTACTTTGCTTCACGGCAGCAGCTACTCGGCTAAAGCTCTCTACACTGGGTTTTTTCCAATATATAGGCCCAAGTTTGATGTTTATCTTAGCGGTAACCCTTTATGGTGAAGCGCTTGTCATGGATAAACTACTCACGTTTGCCTGTATCTGGAGCGCACTGGTGCTATTTAGCTTGGATGGGATACGTAGTAACAAGCAAAAACGTCCCACACAGCAGCCAGTCGATTGAATCTGCAGAGCTCACAATTATAGGGCTAACGTGACTGAGCTGATGTGGCGATCAAATAACAGTGGGGCATCAAAACGATGCCCCACTTATTGCCCACGTACCTTGCTGCGCCGCATGTAGACATATCCTTCCCCAGGACTCCCCCACTTTGGCAAGCCTTGGCTATCATAGCCACGGTCCAACAGCCTGACACTGTTTGGCCCAATCCAGATGTATTGCACCAACGTGATTGCACCACCAAAGTTGGTAGCGCACCGCCCCACCTCGCTGCGTCCACTGTATTCACCGGTAAGACCACGTGTAAGCCAGATTTCACAGCCTTGACGCAAAGAGAGCTGCTGAGGCGTCAAGCTATCAAGCAGGGCAGGATCATGCCACGCTCCGGCAAAATCAGTGGCTCTGGGCATTGTCATCTCAGCCATCAAAATCCGACCATCCGTTCCTGGCGAAAAACGGTAGATACGCTGGCGAAACGGCCGCACCGAACGCTCGCTAAGGAATTGCTCAGCATAGACCCAGCGATAGCCCTTATAGGTTGGCCAAATTTCGGTAAGCCGTAACTCGGCACTGGTAAAACGCGGATCAAACCCTGCTTGCTCTTTACTGGAAAACTCACCACTGAACCAAGATAGTAACGGCTCCATCCCTACTCTGAAGGGGACTATCTGAGACAGTGAATTAGCCCACGTTAAACCAGCAAACACCAGCCCACATAGCGTGGCCAGCAACTTTGCCATCGTATCCGTCCAGGTTGTCATCATGGCGCCGATTATATGAGCGAATGAACCCAATAACATCCACAGTAATCAAATGATTATCCTTAGTATGAATCGGTCTATTAAAAATAAATTACATATTAATAACCGATAAATATCCGCAACGGCCTATTTCCAAGGATAAGTGCCTCCTCATTGTGATATTGCGTCTGTCACCTGAGGAATATTCATTGAAATGCCCCATTCACTCTTTATACTCAAATCCACCTGTTTCCAGCCGTGGACTTGACACTATGGAATACAACACTTCAGAACTTTGCGATATCTATCATGACATGGTGGATGTACTCGAACCCATGCTCTGCTCTTTTGGGGGACGCGCATCCTTTGGTGGTGTCATCACCACCGTCAAATGTTTCGAGTCAAATGGCCTTATCCGTGAACTTGTTAAAGAGAATGGGGTTAGCCGCGTATTATTGATTGATGGCGGCGGCTCGATGCGCCGTGCCCTGATCGACAGCGACATCGCCACCACCGCTGCGGAAAATGGCTGGGAGGGGATCGTCTGCTACGGCTGTGTACGCGAAGTCGATATGTTGGAAGATCTCGATATCGGCATTCAAGCACTGGCGGCCATCCCTGTCGGCGCCGACAGCAAAGAGATCGGAGAGACCGATTTGCCCGTCAATTTTGGCGGTGTCACCTTCCTGCCCGATGATCATCTCTATGCTGACACCACTGGGGTGATTCTCTCCCCTGAAGCACTAGACATCGAGTAGGCAAAGAGTACGCCTGCTAGCGATTGAAGATGGGAGCACTGGCTCCCATTTTTATGCCATGCGTTCACGCCCTATGCTTGGCGATCACAACGGCAGGGAGATCCTCGCCTCCAGCCCACCTTGCAGGCGATTATGCAGGGTCAGCTCACCACCATGTTGGTGCACTAAGGTACGAGCGATCGACAGGCCAAGTCCGACGCTACCAGACTCGGTGTTACGCGCCTCATCGAGTCGCACAAAAGGCTTAAAGACATCATCCAAGCTCTCTATCTCAATACCGGGACCATCATCGCAGACACGGATCAGCAACTCATTGGGCATCCGCGCCAATGACACTTCGGCACTACCAGCATATTTAATGGCATTCCCGATAAGATTTTGCAGCACTCGACGTAAGGTATTGGCACGGCAGGCGTAGACTTGCTTACCCTCAGCCAAGCAGGTGACCGGCTGACCCGTATCGGCATAATCATCACACAAGCTTTCCAGAAGACTAACCAAATCCAGCTCACGGGTAGCTTCTTGCTGTCCCTCTTCTCGGGCAAAGCTCAAGGTCGCGGCCAGCATCTGCTCCATTTGCTGCAACGTTTGTAAAATTCGCTCTTTATCTTCGCCTTCGGCCAAAAACTCACTGCGCAGACGCAAGCTAGTGATGGGGGTACGTAAATCATGAGAGATGGCGGCCAGCATCCGAGTGCGATCCTGGACGAAGCGATCAAGCCGAGTATGCATCCGGTTAAAGGCCTGAATAGATTCTCGCACTTCCAACGGCCCAGCCTCTTTGAGCGGCTCAATATCTTCACCACGCCCCAGCCTATCAGCATTCACAGCTAACTGTTTTAGTGGCAGGGTAGCGCGGCGAAACAGCCAGATCATCAAGCCAATCACCAAACTGGCTACCAGCATCAGATTAAGCGTGGTCTGCCATGACCAAGTGCCCACTTCTTTGTCAACCAGCGAGCTAAATTGCAACCAACCTCCCTGGGGTAACTCAATAGAGCCATAAAGCCGCATATCCTGTGGGAGTGGGCCTTTGCTGCCTCGCATCATACGGGTGTGATGCTCCCACGCCTTGCTGCGCTGAGCATCCTGCTTGAGCTCAGCGCTTATCTCTACCCCCAAGCTGGCGGGATAGCGCAAATGAGAGCGCACCCGTTGCTCAAAACGCGGGCTACGATTCTCTGGTTGCAACGGTTCATCCTCAATTCGCAGTAACAACGTTTCGCTGCGGCTGGCTTTGAGGATCTCGTCATACAGTGAAGGGGGCGAGAGGGAAAGCAGTCGAACAACCGAGATGATCCGCTGGATCGCATTGCGGCTGTTCACAAAACCGAGCGCCTCCTCCCGATCAGTGCGATAGATCTGGATACTGAGCAGCTGGATCAGAATCAGGCCAGCCAAAGCGACCAAGATGATCTGCCCAGTCAACCCTTTGGGCCACAGATGACGGCCTAACTTGGTGCGCAGCGTCATGGTGTTATTCCTGGGTGACATCGGCACAAAACATATAGCCACCGCCCCAGATGGTTTTGATTAGCTCAGGATTCTTGGAGTCTCGCTCCAGCTTACGGCGCAGCCGACTCACTAAGGTATCAATGGCTCGGTCAAACGCCACCGCCTCACGACCACGAGCCAGATCCAACAGCTGGTCTCGGCTCAGCACCCGCTGTGGTCGCTCTAAAAAGACCTTGAGCAGATCAAACTCTGCCGTCGATAGGCTCATCCCAACCCCTGCTTCATCTACTAATTCCCGGCGCTGGATGTCGAGTAACCAGCGATCGAACCGTAGATCTCGGGTGAGCGGCTCCATCCCCTGCGCACTATCAACCTGAGTGCGGCGCATCACCGCTTTGATCCGAGCCAGCAGCTCGCGCGGATTAAACGGTTTGGCTAGGTAGTCATCCGCTCCCATCTCCAACCCAATGATGCGATCGGTCTCTTCTCCCATGGCGGTGAGCATGATAATCGGCAAACTGGATTTAGCCCGCAACTGGCGGCACAGCGTCAGGCCATCTTCCCCTGGCATCATTAAGTCCAACACCAACAGATCAAACTCGCGCTCCTCTAACAACCGTTTCATCTCTTTACCGTCGCGGGCACAACTGACCCGCAAGCCATGCTGCTCTAAAAACCGCTTCAACAGGTCACGAATTTCACTGTGATCATCGACCACCAGAATGTGGGGGCTGCCTTGGTTCATGAGGCGTTCTCCTGCTTGATATTGGCGCGAGTATACGAAAATCAGCTGAGCGGGTTATGTCAAAATGTGGCAAATCAGTCGAGTGCCACACTCTGCTACAAAAAAGGGCTGATCTGGCAAAGTTCAGACACCAGCAGGGTGTTAACTTGTCATCAAGGCCAGAGCGCTGACCTCGCATCATCCTAATAGGAGATAGACCATGAACAAGCTGACCAATACCCTACTCGCTGCCACCCTGATCGTAGGCTTACCACTGGGGGCTTATGCAGCCACTGACACCACAGCGAAAACACAACCCGATACCATGATGGATTGTGCGATGGAGGGTAACAAAACGGGTGACCATAACATGGCTGGCAAGCACCACGGTGGCCGCCATGACAAGATGGCTCGGATGAACAACATGACCCCAGAGCAAATGCAAGCTCACCTGCAACAACGCTATGATCGTATTGAAGACCCAGCCAAAAAAGCCGAGTTTGTCAAAAAACTCAATGACCGCGCCACTGGCATGGCCAAACACGCCGAGGCGATGAAACAGTTCGCTGAAGCAAACCAGTGAGCACCTAAGACTCGGCACTGTTAATACATAGTGGCTCGTCATCAACGCAAAAACGGAACCTAATGGTTCCGTTTTTGCGTTCCAA
>NZ_PGGC01000147.1 GCF_002795305.1 Aeromonas cavernicola | reverse complement strand
ATCCTTAACTGATCGGCATTATCGTTAAGCTGCAATCCTTCACCCTGATTAAGGGAGAGGGCGGCTATTACCTTGGCTTGCCTGACCAGATGATTAATGCAGGGCGGGACGGCGTAATCACCCCAGAGGGCGTTACCAAGCTGCTAGGGCCGCTGGAAGTGGTGAAAAAGACCTTCTACGCGCTACAGAAGCACACAAAGCCCTCAGCAGTGCCTTACTCGCCAGAGGATACTTGGCAGCAGTGGGGTTATATCACCATTTAGAATGCACGGTTAGATGCCAAGTTGGGCGTGGTAGTTGACCAAGGTGCTGTACTGATAGGGGCCGGAGCCTCTAATGGTGTTGTCCTTGCCTGTCTTTACCGCATCAACGTAACGCTCTACGTATTTCTCGAACTTTTCACAGATGTAGTGGTGATGGCTTCGGAGCTTGGCAAGTTGTGCTGGGGACACTTGAAATGTTCCACCGATGTGATTACTTGGATCCGCAATCAGAAGTGCTTTTGTGAAATCCAACCCTCTCTTACATTTCTTACCACCCTTCACGATCGTATCAAGTACAACTCCATGCGGATGGTTAAGGTTTGTCCGAAGAGGAACGCCAAAGGTCAATCCGTTGATAGTGATAGCCACTATTCCATACCCTCGCCCCTTATCTGCCAAGCCTTCTGTTAAGTCTGGGTTTGATGTATGAAAGTCAGGGGTAAGAGTCCTTATTGCTATCATTTTTGTATCCAAGTTAAAGGCGATCAAAAAAACCCTCTATGTGAGGGTTTCAATGAGTGAATGCTATCTTTAGTTGGAGGCTTCTGTTGTTAACGCGGGGCCATCTCCTACCGCCGCATCATTCGTTGGAGGCTTCTGTTGTTAACGCGGGGCCATCTCCTACCGCCGCATCATTCACATAGTCATAATATGAAAGTTAATTGGTAGAGTCAACTACAGCAGGAGAGTAGTGGGTCTGGATGGCCTAGGGTGCTAGTTCTTGATTGGATGTTTTATTGGGGGTTAAATGAAAAAAGGCACCATGATGTTGGTCAGGATGCCTTTAAGATCAATTGGTTACATCACATATCTTTAGTTCATGCCGTAACGCTTGAGCTTCTTACGCAGGGTGCCACGGTTGATGCCCATCATGACCGAGGCGCGGGTCTGGTTGCCACGGGTGTACTGCATGATCACGTCTAACATCGGTGCTTCAACTTCAGAAAGAACCATATCGTACAGATCAATTACTTCCTGACCGTTCAACTGGGCTAAGTAGTTACGCAGTGCCTGTTGTACCGAGTCACGCAGGGGGCGCTGGGTTGGCTCGGCAGCGTGATTATGAGTCGTTGTTACTAATGCATCAGAAGTCAGGGTTTGTTCGAACATATTCGGTCGGCTCTTTAGTTATCTTGTTAACCTAATCCATCGAAATACGCTTCGAGTGCCTCAAGTTGCGCAACTGCACAATCCAAGGCATTGAAGTGCTTACGGAATTCTCGCCCCGTCTCTTCTTCATTCAGATACCAGCCGACGTGCTTACGAGCAATGCGGGCTCCCAGATATGCACCATAAAACTGGTGCAAGTTGGCAACATGCTCACTCATCAAGGCACGCACCTCTGCCCTTTCAGGTGGAGGCAACTTAGTACCCGTCTCAAGAAAATGACGGATTTCCCGGAAAATCCACGGACGTCCTTGCGCTGCGCGGCCAATCATCACCGCATCAACACCGGTATGATCGAGGACGTACCGTGCTTTTTCTGGGCTATTGATGTCGCCATTGGCGACAACGGGGATCGACACGGCCTGCTTGATCGCCTTGATGGTGTCGTACTCCGCCTCACCTTGGTAGAGGCAGGCACGAGTTCGACCATGCACGGCGAGGGCTGCAATACCACAATCTTCAGCAATGCGGGCGATCGCCACACCATTACGGTTATCCCGATCCCATCCTGTGCGGATCTTCAAGGTGACAGGGACCTTCACTGCATCCACCACGGCTTGGCAAATTGCTTTGACCTGATCGGGGTAACGCAGCAGGGCAGAGCCCGCCATCTTCTTATTCACTTTTTTTGCCGGGCATCCCATGTTGATGTCGACGATCTGTGCGCCCTGCTCCACGTTGTAGCGGGCAGCAAACGCCATCATCTCAGGATCAGCACCAGCAATCTGGACCGATCGCAAACCGCCTTCTGCAGAGTGATCCATCCTCATCCGGGTTTTCTGGGTATCCCAGACATCCGGATTGGCCAGCAGCATCTCGGAAACCGCCATGCCAGCACCCAATCGCAAACAAAGTTCACGAAATGGTCGGTCTGTTACACCGGCCATGGGAGCCACGATCAAGGGAGTTTCAAGCGTGTGGGGACCTATTTGCATGATACGGTTACCATCGGCTTAGGGCGGCGTATATTACGCATTTTTTAGTCAGGAGAAAAGGTTAGTATTTGAGCATTGACGGTTTTTTTATGAAAAAAATCGTGCGCTAAGACTTGCAAATACACGAGCCATTGAAAATATGGCGGATTGATGAGCAGCGAACGGACCAACCGATCTGCTCCCTAGTTGATAAGAGAGGGCAGGGCTAGCGGGTTTTTGTGTGCGGCCTGTTACGGTGTTGCACTATGTAGCGAGGTGCGTGGTCACGGGTCGCTCGTTGGGCTAGGTCAGATAAAAACAGAGAGGCTAAGCGCCTCTCTGTGGGGTGAGTCTGGTGGGGTGAACACCCTCTTACTGACTGGCGTTCCACGACGAGTGGCGGCGGTTAGCGCTGGCTACCACTCCCGATACCAAAGGGAATCCGGTACTGGCTGCTTTGTGCCCCAACACTCACGGTCACGTTACCTTGAGCACGGCTCGGGATTTTCACCTGCTGAGTGCCCATCAGATTGGCTTGTACGGATGCCAGCACATCACCAGACTCGTCACGCACTTCGAGCATGGGCTGGCTGTTACCCTCTCCTGCGGCTGTTGTGTGCCAGTTGACAAACAGTACGCCTGGGGTGGCGGTGAAATCAGCAGGTACGGCAGCATGGGTGAAACCGGTGGTCATCAGGCCTGCAATGGCCAGGATTTTGATTAACTTGTTCATGGTGTTCTCGCTCATATGGTGATGTTGTTGCAGGCCTAGTTGGCCATTTGTCATGTTTTTATCTAATAACTACATCAAATTCTGTGTTGCTTTTTTACGGCGTCAATACCTTGTTTATTAATGGTGTTGGTCCGTAATTACTTTATTTTTATATGCTTGGCATTGCTGCTTAAGCGTTGAGTGAATATTAACCTTGCCCAATAAAGGTTGTTAGCGAGATAACTTGCAGAAGTTAGTCAAATTAAATGAACAAGTTGGATGCCAAGAAAACCAGCTCACCTTCCGCTATATAACCAAGGTGTTAACACGCCATCAGCGCGATACGGCTCTGCATCAGCTGGCCTAATTGGGAAAGAAGTGGGAGACAAAATACGGGTTTACGATATGTAGCCATCTGGTTATCACTCCCCAGCTGATGGCGCTCTTGCGGTGCGCCACGTACGATGTGGCAACAAATTCAGGTAGAGTGGTTGCCAACATGGGTAGGGTACGCGAGCTCTGGCGGCCACATTTACATCTACATTGATGGCTCGATATGCAAGGAGAGGCCAGATGTCATTTCAAGAGGTAATCGGGCAGATGCCCAAAGAGGTGTACGAGCGGCTTAAAACCGCAGTTGAGCTGGGCAAATGGCCTGATGGCAAGCCCCTTACTGACGAGCAGAAAGCCACTTCGCTGCAAGCCGTGATGGCGTGGCAGGCGATGCACCTCGACAACCCAGAGCACATGAACATCGGGCGCGACGGCGAGATCGTGATGAAGAGCAAGAGCGAGCTCAAGCAGCTGTTTCGGGATGAGCCCCAGCCGGTGGAAGAGGAGATTGTGCGGGTCAATCTCAATCACTAAGAGCACTCACCCCCATCTCGCGGCGGCCAATCGCACCGCGATGGTGCGATACCGATACATAGCTCGATACCATAGTGCGATAAGTAGTAAATAGTGCGATAAGTAGTAAAGAGGGGAGTCATGATGGCTCCCCTCTTTTTTCCTCTCTCTGTTGGGTGACTCATCCCCAGCCCTTCTCCCGCAAGGAGAGAAGGAGGCAACCGGTAGGGTGCAATGAACAAGGTAAATTGCACCGCTTCACCGGTGCAATGCGCTGCGCTTATTGCACCCTACCGCGAGGGTTATCAGGGCGTCAGCTCGCCGCGCAAGGACTGCTGCATCAGCTGGCGAATCCGGTGGGAGGGCAGGTCTTGGCTCAGCAAGAAGTGCAGCTTGGTCAGCGCCGCCTCGGCGGTCATGTCGAAGCCCGAGATCACCCCGGCCCGCGACAGGGCATTACNNACGACAACAGGATCAGTGCCTTGACCGGCTGTTGCAGGATGTTTGCGATGACCTCTGCCGAGATGCCGGGATAGAGGGTTACCACGCCGATCGGCTGGGGGGTGATGTCATGCAGCACCAGCGGCCGTGTCGATGGCTCGCCTAGCTCACCCGCTTCCAGCGAGATGGCGATGCCGGCATTGAGCAGCGGCGGATAGTTGGGGGAATCGAAGGCGTGGAAGCCGTCGGCATGCACCTTCTTGCTGCGGTTGCCGCGATAGAGCTGGTTGTTGAAAAACAGCGTTACCTCGTGGATCGGGTAGTTGGCCGCAATATAGAGGGCGTTGAGTAGGTTCTGCTGACCGTCGGAGCGCAGCTCGGCCAGCGGGATCTGGGAGCCGGTGATGATGACTGGCTTGTGCAGATCTTCCAGCATGAAGGAGAGTGCCGAGGCGGTGAACGACATGGTGTCGGTGCCGTGCAGGATCACAAAGCCGTCGTACTGGTCGTAGTTGCCGCGAATGTCTTCGGCGATGCGCTGCCAGTCCGCCGGGGTCATGTCGGAGGAGTCGATGAGGGGGGCATATTCGTGGATATGGTAATCCGGCATCTCGGGGCGGTGGAACTCGGGCATCCGCGCCAGACAGTCTTCCATAAAGCCCGCCATCGGCACGTAGCCGTGATCGGAACGCTGCATCCCAATGGTGCCGCCGGTGTAGGCGATATAGATGGACTTCTTCACAGCCTCTCCTCATTAATAAGCTCGCAAGCCAGCGAATTATAAAGATTGAGATAGCAAATAGCAGCCGTAAACTTGTCTAAATAGCAACGCACCAACAGAGATAAATACTGGATTAGAGCCAAGATTTGACTATTTAAAATACAAAGGTGGGATTGGGGAGTGTTTTTTGCTATTATCCATCATATTCACTAAACCCCATCTGGAAACCTGATCATATCAGGGTCCTGTTGTCCCTCTTGTTTTAGTTATCGGGACAGGGCTTATGCCCCCCTCTTTGCTGGCACCTGAGCCACACTGTTTTTATCCCGGCTGAATCTGTGAATCTTTAGCAACAAAAGGCACAGCCGATCAACATGGGAGCACTCACTCGATGTTACAACTTGATTCTTACGCCACCTTGGTCGCTGCCACGCTGGTACTGTTACTTGGTCGTCTCTTGGTGACCCGGGTCGGACTATTGCGTACGTTCAATATCCCCAAACCGGTTGCTGGTGGCTTGGTGGTGGCGCTGGTGCTGTTGTTGCTGCGCGCGACCCTGCAGTTAGAGCTGCAATTTGATACCAGCCTGCAAACGCCGCTGATGCTGGCCTTCTTCGCCTCCATCGGTCTCTCCGCCGATCTCGCCAGCCTGAAACGCGGTGGCAAGGCAGTCATGACCTTTCTGCTGGTGGTGACTGGCTTGCTGCTGGTACAAAACAGCCTTGGCGTCGGGCTGGCGACCTTGCTTGGCCTTGACCCTCACATGGGCTTGTTGGCGGGCTCCATCACCCTCTCTGGCGGCCATGGTACTGGGGCCGCGTGGAGCGCCACGTTTGCTGAGAAGTACGGGTTACAATCGGCGGCCGAGTTGGCCATCGCGTGCGCGACCTTTGGCTTGGTGTTGGGGGGATTAATCGGTGGCCCGGTGGCCCGCTATTTGGTGAAAAAAGTGCAGGTGCCCGGAGAAGAGCACAACAAAGACGAGGCACCACAGGGTTTTGAGATGCCCGATCTAGAGCGCCCCCTCACCACTTTCAGCGTCATCGAGACGCTGGCGCTGATCGCCATCAGCCTCAAGGGAGGCGAGCTGCTCTCCGCCTCGCTCAAAGGGGGCGCCTTCGAACTGCCCATCTTCGTCTGCGTGCTGTTTGTTGGGGTACTGCTGCGTAATCTACTGACGCTGTTTAATTGGCACGAAGTGAGCGATCGCGAGGTCTCTTTGCTTGGCAACGTCAGCTTGTCGCTGTTCCTCGCTATGGCGTTGATGAGCCTGAAGCTGTGGGATTTGGCCAGTCTGGCCCTGCCTATCTTCATTCTGCTGGTCGCTCAAACCATGGCGATGGCGCTCTATGCGATCTTCGTGACCTTTCGGGTGATGGGCCGTAATTATGATGCCGCCGTGCTGGCTGCTGGCCATTGTGGTTTTGGGTTAGGCGCGACCCCCACCGCCATTGCCAATATGCAAGCCGTCACTCAGCGTTTTGGCCCCTCTCATCTGGCCTTTTTGGTGGTCCCCATGGTGGGCGCGTTCTTTATCGACCTGATCAATGCCATGGTGATTAAGCTGTTTATGGCGCTCCCGTTTTTGTAAATAAACGGCCAAGCAAAAGCCCCGCACTCTGCCAAGTGCGGGGCTTTTTTATGGTGACCGTCAGTTAAAGAAGGAAGGTGGCGACGTGTTTGTTAAGGTCAGCAGCATGGTGCTTAAGGCTGGTGGCTTGCTCCAGATCCCGCATGGCAGCGGCCGTGATTTCGTCACTCACATCCTTGATGGCAGTGGTGTTTTGGGTAATTTCATTGGTCACTTGGGTCTGTTCTTCTGCTGCTGTGGCGATTTGGCCTGCCATGTCGGAGATAAGCGATACCGCTTGGGTGATCTCCTCTAGCGCTGCGGCAGCGGCATCGGCATCTTGCACACTATTATTTGCTAGTTCCTGACTGGTTTGCATCAAGGTTACTGCGCGCGCGGTGGTTTGTTGCAGGGTCTCGATCGTGGTTTGAATTTGCTCGGTCGAGTCTTGGGTTCGGCGGGACAAGACCCGCACTTCATCCGCGACCACGGCAAAACCACGCCCTTGCTCACCGGCTCGCGCCGCTTCGATGGCGGCGTTCAGCGCCAACAAGTTAGTCTGCTCGGCAATTCCCTGAATGGTGGAGAGAATGCTGGTAATGGCTTGGGCGTGACGGCTCAACTCACCGATCACATTGGTGGCTTGGCCAACCTCCTTGGCAAGGCCATTGATCGATTGCCGAGTCTGATGCACCAATGATTTCCCTTGTTCACTGCTCTGGGCTGATTGCTGGGCGGCCGCGGCGGTATTTTCGGCATTACCGGCAATCTCCATAGTGGCGCTCGCCATCTCGGTCACGGCTGTGGCGACCATGGTGACCTCTTGCTGCTGGCGTTGCAGCTCATCCACTGCGGCTTGGTTGGTCACCAGGCTGCGCTCGGCATCGGCGTTGAGCTCGTTGGCGAGTTGGCGAATATTGCCGATCAGCAGGTGCTGACTACTCACAAAACGATTGAAACTATTGGCCAGTTTACCCACTTCATCGTTGCTATTGATGGCGATGCGCTGGGTCAGATCGCCGTTACCATCAGCAATGCGGGCCAGCGCCTGAGACACCTTGTTCAGTGGCCCCAGCAGCAGGCCGACCAGCCAAGTGATGGTGATCATGCTGCCGACCAACACCACCAAGGCGAGGCCCAATTGGCTGATCAATAGCCCAGAGAGTGGTGCTTCTAAGGTCGCTTTATCTAACACCAGTACCAGCTCCCAATCGGTGTCTGGGATATCGACCGCCCATAACAACTTGTCACGGCCCTCTCGCTCAAAATAAGCCGGCATCAGGCTGCTGCCCGCGCTGCTTTGGGTCAACAGGTTCGGGGTCAGATCATCATCAATGTCAGTGGCGGGTTTCATCGCCTTGGCCGCATCTTTATAGGCGATCACGGTGCCATCTTTATGCACCATGATGGCGAAACCATCGGCCGGTAGCTTCATTTTGGCCACGTCATCAACCAAGGTAGCGATGGAGAGATCCGCGCCGACCACCCCGCCCAAGGTCGATTGCGCCAAGGTCACTACCATCACGTTGTACGCGACATCGAGATAAGGTTTGGTCACTACCAGTGCCCCTTTACTCATGGCCTCCTGATACCAGCCACGGGAGCGCGGGTCATAGCCAGTGCGGTCGATACTGGGATCTGAATCATTCATCAAGCCATCGCTCTGGCCAAAATAGGTGAGCTGAAAACGGCCGGACGCCTGCGCCTGCTGTAGGGCAGAAAAAGGGGCATCGCTTATTTTGCTGGCCAGCGCTTGCACCGTGTCACGGCGGGCGCCGAGCCAGTCTCGGACTCGCTCTGCCTGCTGAGCGCCCAAGCGCTGTACTTGCTCTTTGCTGCTCTCTTGCAAAAGAGCTTTTTGGCTGGCATAGCTCTGCCATGAGAGCAGCGCGATGACCAGTGAGAGAGACACGGTCACTGCTAATAAAATTTTTAACCTAAGGGATAGCTGCTTCATCATGAACTCCTCTGGTATGAGGTCAGAAATGGGATGTGCCAAATAGACTCGGCAATGACATAGCCATTAGCGACCCAATCGGATAAAACTGAACCTGAAAATCCACAAAGTGCGAGATTGAGCACTCCTTCAATTCCGCTTGGGCTATCTCCATTGCCTACCTTGCGCCTCATCTCGCCGCCCAGCGGCTACAACCCTGTCTATTCCTTCCACAATTCGCTAGAATGTCCTGTTTTTAAATCACGTCGATCTTGAGAGTTTTCACGATGTTCGAAGTTAATCCTGTATTAAACAAACTTAAGGAGCTGTCTGACCGGACTGAGCTGCTTAGGGGGTATCTTTGACTATGACGCTAAGAAAGAGCGCTTAGAAGAGGTCAACGCCGAGCTGGAACAGCCGGATGTGTGGAATGAGCCTGAACGTGCCCAAGCACTAGGCAAAGAGCGAGTGTCGCTCGAAAATGTGGTGGGCACCATCGACACCCTGACCCAGGGAGTTGAAGACGTTGAAATGCTGGTGAGCCTTGCCGTCGAAGGGGAAGACGCAGAGACGTTCAATGAGGCCATTGCCGAATCCGAACAGCTGGAAATCAAGCTGGTGGATCTCGAGTTTCGCCGGATGTTCTCTGGCCAGCACGATGGCTCCGACTGCTATATCGATATTCAGTCCGGTTCAGGAGGCACTGAAGCGCAAGATTGGGCCAACATGGTGCTGCGCATGTACCTACGCTGGGGCGATGCCCACGGCTATAAGCCGGAGCTGATTGAATGCTCTGACGGGGACGTGGCTGGCATCAAATCCGCCACCATCAAGTTCACCGGCGAATATGCGTTTGGCTGGCTGCGCACCGAAACGGGCGTCCACCGGCTGGTTCGCAAGTCCCCGTTCGATTCCGGCGGCCGCCGTCATACCTCTTTCTGTTCGGTGTTCGTCTACCCCGAAATCGACGATGATATCGACATCGAGATCAACCCAGCCGATTTGCGGATCGACGTCTACCGCGCCTCTGGTGCCGGTGGTCAGCACGTTAACCGGACCGAGTCGGCAGTGCGGATTACCCACGTCCCGACCGGCGTCGTGGTGCAGTGTCAGAACGACCGCTCCCAGCACAAGAACAAAGACCAGTGTATGAAGCAGCTCAAAGCCAAGCTTTATGAGCTCGAAATGCAAAAACAGAATGCCGAAAAACAAGCCCTAGAAGAGACCAAGTCTGATATCGGTTGGGGCAGCCAGATCCGTTCCTATGTGCTGGATGACTCCCGCATCAAGGATCTTCGTACCGGCGTCGAAACCCGCAATACCCAGACGGTTCTCGACGGCGATCTGGATAAGTTTATCGAAGCCAGCCTGAAATCAGGCCTGTAAAAACAGCACAGCAGGAATCACCATGTCTGAACAAACCACCACTGCGGATCTCGACCACACAGTCGTACTCAACAACGAGATGCAGGAGCGTCGCACCAAGCTGGCTGCCCTGCGCGCCCAGGGTAATCCTTTCCCCAACGACTTCCGTCGTGACAGCTTATCGGGCGATCTTCATGCCGAGTTTGGCGACAAAGAGGCCGCAGAGTTAGCCGCCTTGGGCAAACGGGTCTCGATCGCTGGTCGTATCACCACTCGCCGGATCATGGGTAAAGCCTCTTTTGCCACCCTGCTCGACATGGCTGGTAAGATCCAGATCTACGTGACCCGTGATGACCTGCCAGAAGGGTTTTACAACGAGCAGTTTAAAAAATGGGATCTGGGCGACATCGTCGGTGTTGAAGGCACCCTATTCAAGACCCAGACTGGTGAGCTCTCCGTTCACGTTTCCGATATCCGCCTGCTGACCAAGGCACTGCGTCCACTGCCCGAGAAGCACAAAGGCCTGACCGACCAAGAAGCCCGCTGCCGCCAGCGCTACCTAGATTTGATTGCCAACGACGAGTCGCGCAAGACCTTCGTGATCCGCACCCAAGTAGTGGCCGGTATCCGTAAGTTCTTCAACGACAGACGGTTTATGGAAGTGGAAACCCCGATGATGCAGGTCATCCCGGGGGGCGCCTCCGCGCGTCCGTTCGTCACTCACCACAATGCGCTGGACATCGATATGTACCTGCGTATCGCTCCGGAGCTCTACCTGAAGCGGCTGGTGGTCGGTGGCTTCGAGCGCGTTTACGAGATCAACCGCAACTTCCGTAACGAAGGTATCTCGGTGCGTCACAATCCCGAGTTCACCATGATCGAGTTCTACATGGCCTATGCCGACTACATCGATCTGATGGATCTCACCGAGGATCTGCTGCGCACGCTGGCCCAAGACATTCTGGGTGACACCCAAATTCGTTACGCCAAAGAGGGCGAAGAGGGGCTGACCATCGATTTCGGTCAACCGTTCCAGCGCCTCACCATGGTCGAATCGATCCTCAAGTTCAATGCGGATGTGACGTTAGCCGATCTGGCTACCCTGGAGAGCGCCAAGGCCGTTGCCAAGCGCCTGCACATCGAACTGATGAAGGGCTGGGAGTTGGGCCACGTGATCACCGCAATCTTCGAAGAGACCGTGGAGCACATGCTGCTGCAACCGACCTTCATCACCGAGTACCCGGCTGCCGTCTCGCCGCTGGCTCGCCGCAACGACGTGAACCCGGACGTGACCGACCGCTTCGAATTCTTCATCGGTGGCCGCGAGCTGGCCAACGGCTTCTCCGAGCTGAACGATGCCGAAGATCAGGCCAAGCGCTTCCAAGATCAGGTTGACCAAAAAGAAGCGGGTGACGACGAAGCCATGTTCTACGACGCGGATTTTGTCACCGCGTTGGAACACGGCCTGCCGCCGACTGCCGGTCAGGGTATCGGTATCGACCGTCTGGTGATGCTGTTCACCAACAGCCACACTATCCGTGACGTCATTCTGTTCCCGGCCCTGCGTCCGCAGAAGTAAGGCCCACAGAAGTCAGCTACATCCCTTGGGTCAATCCCGAGCGTGATAGCCCATAAAAACGCCCCGCGACTGCGGGGTGTTTTTTTATAATGCTCACAACAATTGACGAATGCTTACCGCTTATGAGGCTGGCGGTAGCAGCCACTCTCCCTGCCACAAGGTGACGGCCTGACCGGCCATCAGTACCCGCGCCTCCTGCAGTTCAAGCCGCAACTCACCACCACGGGCCGAAATCTGACGGGCCCGCAGTTGCCGTTTACCAAGCCGTTCGGCCCAGAAGGGCACCAGAGCGCAGTGGTTGGAACCAGTAACCGGATCCTCATCGACGCCCACCCAAGGGGCGAAATAGCGGGAGACGAAATCATCATCCGCTCTGCTCGACGGAGCCGTGACCATTACCCCCCGTCCTGGCAGGGCGCGCAGAGCAGGAAAATCAGGCGAAAGCGCGCGGAGCTCCTCTTCACTTGCCAGTTCCAGCAAGAACTTGGCTCCGGCCGCTAGGGTTTGTCTTGGTTGGCAGCCGAGCGCGGCAGCATAGGCTAGGTCCAGAGTCAGTGGAGCCAATGTGATACGTGGAAAATCAAGCCAAATCCACTCATCTTCGCGCTGGGCCAGCAGCTCACCACTACGGGTCTCGAAGCGGATAGTCTCGTGTGCAGCTACCGCCCCTGTCTGCCACAACACATGAGCAGCCGCCAAGGTGCCATGACCGCAGAGATCAACCTCGACTTTCGGCGTGAACCAGCGCAACTGATAATGGGCTCTGCCAAGTTGTACCAGAAAGGCTGTCTCGGAGAGGTTGAACTCGGCCGCCATCGCCAACTGGCTGGCATCAGGCAGGGCTGCTCCCAATACGACCACCGCGGGATTGCCACCAAGGGGCTGCTGACTGAACGCATTGACATGAAACAATCGGATATTCGACATGGCACTTCCTGTGTTATCAAGTGGCTCTCATTTAACGCTCTTTATACCACGCCCCTCTTTTGCTGCGGGAACAGGCGTACCTCTGCCCCTTTAATGCATTAATAGAATAAAGAAGACATTTTTATTCTTTGTTGTTATCCAACACGCCCTTTAATCTGGCCAAAAATCAGACCATGGAAGACCCGTGTGATGCAATTGAAGGACTCCCCAATCAACCTAAGCCCGCTCTCTGCTGAACAGCAACGTCAGTTGAGTCAGGCTCTTTCGACCCTCAACACTCAGCAATTAGCGTGGGTGAGCGGCTATCTCTATGGCCTCTCCCAGAACGGTCAGCAGAGTGTCGCTGCCAGCGCCGCTGTGGCTGCGCCCAGTGGCAGTCTGACGATTCTCTACGGTTCTCAAACCGGCAACGCCAAAGGTGTCGCCAGTGCCATTAAGGCGCAAGCCGAAGCCAGCGGCCTACCGGTCACCCTCACGTCGATGGCCGACTATAAACCCAAGCAGCTCAAGAAAGAGAGTCACCTGCTGGTGGTTGTCAGCACTTACGGCGAGGGCGAGCCGCCAGAGAGCGCCGTCGATCTGTTCGAGCAGCTTAAAAAAGGCAAGATTGGCAAGCTGGACGGGCTCAAGTTCGCGGTGCTGGGGCTGGGTGACAGCTCCTACGAATTTTTCTGCCAGACCGGCAAAGACTTTGACAACTTCCTCGCCAGCGCTGGGGCCGAGCGGATTTATGAGCTCGCCAGCCTCGATGTGGATTATCAGGATGCAGCCAAGGCGTGGGGCGAGCAGGCTGTCAGTGCCATTGCCGCAACGCTCACCACCGGTGCGGCCAGCAGCAGCGTAGCAAACGCGGTGCAGCAGGCGGTTGGCTACAGCCAATACAGCAAGGAAAATCCTTTCGCTGCCCACCTGTCGGTCAATCAGAAGATCACCGGCCGGGATTCCACCAAGGATATCCGCCATATCGAGATCAATCTGGCCGACTCCGGCCTCATCTATCAACCGGGTGATTCCCTCGGCGTCTGGTTCGACAACGATGCCGAACTGGTGGGCGAAGTGCTGGCCCTAGCTGGCCTCTCCGGCGATGAGGCCACCGCTCACGGTAGCCTGCGCGGAGTACTCAGCCGCGAGCTGGAGCTGACCCGCTTGCACGGCGGTTTTATCACCGGACTCGCTAACCTATCGGGCAACGCGGCGCTGAAAGATCTGGCGGGCGACAAGGCCCAAGTCAATGCCCTCGTCGCTTCAGCCCAGGTGGTGGATGTGCTTAAACGCTTCCCGACTGCCCTCACTGCCGAGCAGCTGATCGGCCTGTTGCGGCCGCTGACACCGCGCCTCTACTCCATCGCCTCTGCCCAGAGCGAGGTAGAAGAGGAGGTGCACCTGACCGTCGGGGTGGTGCGCTACCCGCAGGAAGATGGCACCGTGCGCTCTGGCGCCGCCTCCTCCTATCTGGCGGATCGGCTGATTGAGGATGGCGAAGTGCGGGTATTCGTTGAGCACAACGACAACTTCCGCCTGCCTGCCAATCCCGACACCCCCGTTATCATGGTCGGCCCAGGCACCGGCATCGCTCCGTTTCGCGCCTTTATGCAGGAGCGGGAAGTTCAAGGTGCGGAAGGCAAGAACTGGCTGTTCTTCGGCAACCCCCACTTTACCCAGGATTTCCTCTATCAGGTGGAGTGGCAGCGTTATGTGAAGAGCGGCCTGCTCAGCAAGATTTCACTGGCTTTCAGCCGGGATCAGGCCAACAAAATTTATGTGCAGGACCGCCTGCGCGAAGCGGGCCAAGAGCTCTATCAGTGGCTGGAAGCCGGCGCCCACTTCTATGTGTGTGGTGATGCCAACAAGATGGCCAAGGATGTGCAGGAGGCCCTGCTGGAAGTGATTGCCGAACACGGTCATAAGAGCCGTGAGGAAGCAGAAGAGTATTTGAGCGAATTGCGTCGTGCCAAACGTTATCAAAGGGATGTCTATTGATGAGCAAACAACCTGTCTCGCAACCAAAAGCCGGTCCAGTTGAAGGGCCGCTGGCCGACAACGAGCGCCTCAAGCGCGAGAGCAATTTCTTGCGCGGCACCATAGAACAGGATCTGCAGGACCCGCTCACCGGCGGCTTTAACGGCGACAACTTCCAGCTGATCCGCTTTCACGGTATGTATCAGCAAGATGACCGCGATATTCGCCCCGAGCGTACCGCCCAGAAGCTGGAGCCGCTGCACAACGTCATGCTGCGTGCCCGCCTGCCGGGCGGCATCATCACCCCGGCCCAGTGGCAGATCATCGACAAGTTCGCCGAGGAGCACAGCCTGTACGGCAGCATCCGTCTGACCACTCGGCAAACCTTCCAGTTTCACGGGGTATTGAAGCGTGACATCAAGCTGATGCACCAGACCCTCAATAGCACCGGTATCGACTCCATCGCCACCGCGGGCGACGTGAACCGCAACGTGCTTTGCACCAGCAATCCGGTGGAATCCGAGCTGCATCAGGAGGCCTACGAATGGGCCAAGAAGATCTCCGAGCACCTGCTGCCCAAAACCCGCGCCTATGTGGAGATCTGGCTGGACGGCGAGAAGCTGGGGGATGACGAAGAGCCAATCCTGGGTTCCAACTACCTGCCGCGCAAATTCAAGACCACAGTTGTGATCCCGCCGCACAATGACGTGGATATCCACGCCAACGATCTCAACTTCGTGGCGATTGCCGAAGGTGGCAAACTGGTGGGCTTCAACGTACTGGTGGGCGGTGGGCTGGCCATGACCCACGGCGATACCAGCACTTATCCGCGCAAGGCGAGCGACTTTGGCTTTATTCCGCTCTCCCACGTGCTGGAGGTGGCGGCCGCCGTGGTCAGCACTCAGCGCGACTGGGGCAACCGGGTCAACCGCAAGAACGCCAAGACCAAGTACACCCTTGAACGGGTTGGCGTCGAAGCCTTCAAGGCTGAGGTGGAGAGCCGCGCCGGCATCCCCTTCGCCGAGAGTCGCCCCTATGAGTTCACCAGCCGTGGCGATCGCTTCGGTTGGGTCGAGGGGATCGACAGCAAGCATCACCTCACCCTGTTTATCGAGAATGGCCGCCTGCTGGACTTCCCGGGCAAGCCGCTCAAAACCGGCATGCTGGAGATCGCCAAAGTCCATCAGGGGGATTTTCGCCTGACCGCCAACCAGAACCTGATCATCGCAGGCGTCCCAGCCAGCGAGAAGGCCCGTATCGAAGGGCTGGCGCGCCAATATGGCCTGCTGGATGACGGCGTCAGCGAGCAGCGCAAGCAGTCCATGGCCTGTGTGGCCCTGCCCACCTGCCCGCTGGCGATGGCCGAAGCGGAGCGCATGCTGCCGGCGTTTGTCACCGACATCGAAGGGCTGTTGGCCAAACACGGTCTGGCTAATGACGCCATCATCTTCCGGGTCACCGGCTGCCCCAACGGCTGCGGCCGCGCCATGCTGGCGGAGGTGGGTCTGGTGGGTAAGGCGCCCGGTCGCTATAACCTCCATCTGGGGGGCAACCTCGAAGGCACCCGCATCCCGCGCCTGCATTTGGAGAACATCACCGAGCCGCAGATTTTGGCCGAACTGGACGCGCTGATCGGCCGCTGGGCCAACGAGCGCAATCAAAGCGAGTGCTTTGGCGACTTCGTGATCCGGGTTGGGGTGATTGCTCCCGTTATCGACTCCGCGAGGGACTTCTATGCCGCTTGAGCAGACTGATACAGAGCGGCTGGCACGCACCAGCGACGGTCGACTCGACCTCGACGCCCTGCTGGCCCTGAGCCGTGAAGAGCAGACCGAGCTGCTGGCCCCGATCAACCAAGCACTGGATGCCATGAGTGCCCCCGAGCGGGTGCGCTGGGCGCTGGCAAATTTGCCGGGAGAGCATGTGCTCTCCTCCAGCTTTGGCATTCAGGCGGCGCTGATGCTCCATCTGGTGAGCCGCGAGCGGGCCGATGTGCCGGTGGTGCTGACTGATACCGGTTATCTTTTTCCCGAGACCTACCACTTTATCGATGAGTTGACCGAGCGCCTCGCCCTCAACCTGAAGATATACAAAGCCGAGTTGTCACCGGCTTGGCAGGAGGCGCGCTTTGGCCAGCTGTGGGAGCAGGGGGTAGACGGGATCACCCGCTACAACCAGCTCAACAAGGTGGAGCCGATGGACCGTGCCCTGCGCGAACTGGGGGCCCAGACCTGGTTCTCCGGCCTGCGCCGGGAGCAGTCCGGCAGCCGGGGCAAGTTGCCGGTGCTCGGCATCCAACGCGGCCGCTTCAAGTTCCTGCCGGTGATCGACTGGAGCAACAAAGATGTCTTCTACTACTTCAAGGAGTTCGATCTGCCCTACCACCCGTTGTGGGAGCAGGGATACCTCTCGGTGGGCGATGTCCACACCACTACCAAGTGGGAGCCGGGCATGAGCGAGGAGCAGACCCGCTTCTTTGGCCTCAAGCGCGAGTGCGGCCTGCATGAAGAGAGTGGTGAAAAAGATGGGTCGGGTATTTAACCTTACCCATACCGCACAGGACGCCCTCAGATTGCTGCTGAACCCCCTCTGTTTCACCGAGGGGGTTCTTTTTTCCTCAACGCAACGGGGCGGATCACGGGTTGACACATCGGCCTACTGATCATCTTCGCCATGAGAAAAAGATCTGCGACCGCGTTATCGTACCCACCATCCCCCTCAGGTAAGGCATTAGGGCCGCTCGGCCTTGGCTACCTTGCTTGTTCTGCACCAATACGACGTGCTTGCGGTGCGGACACTCTGCCGTCAGCCCGCCCTGCACCTGCACGACCCAGATAATCTGCATATCGGTGCCCGTGATGCGGTTTCGCCTTGGTAAAACGGTTCTTGCTTCATCGGGGGCTTGGAGGGGGGATGGCAACCTCGATCAGTTTCTTCTTATTAGCATTGGTTTGCTGGTGGGGCTGTCGCTATCGCGGACCCGACCATCATCATTGCTGGTCTGATTGATGATGCCGCCGCAGATGCCCTGCTAGATGAGGGTGGCAGCAACGTGGCGACACCCGTGTCGAGCAATAGCCGTGACGAACCTTGGCACGCATGAAGCCAACGGAGATGGATATGTTGATGTTAGGCGGGGGTTGGTATTGGGAGCGAGTGCGGCGGCGTGACCTGCTCGCTCCCACATTCTAGGGGGAGCACACTACAGAGCCCGCAAGGTTGCGGGCTCTGTGATTTACCTTGGGCAGGCTATGAGGCTTCTGTGTTGGAGGTATCTACCGCTGGGGCGGCGGCGCTGTCAGCTGCTGCGGGGGCTGGGCCTGGGACTAGATCGACCGCTGGTTTAGCGATAAGGGAGCGGGTCTCTTCCACCGCTTCGCTCAGCTTGACCTCGATGATCTGGCCCAGCTCGTAGACTACCTCGGTCTTATCGAGATAGACGCGGCCATTGTCCCAGTTACACTCCAGCCGATCCTTGTTGTCCAGAATGTGGCGAGCAGGCATGAAGACCACGGCGCCGTTCTCTTGCAGACGTAGCTTGAGGCCTGCGCGCATCACGTCGATGATCTCGGCGTTGAACACCTTGTCGGTGCCAGCATCGGCCTTGAGGTAGCGAACATAGAGCCAGTCGCCGATGTCACGCTCCACCATGCGGTGCAGACGGCGGCAGGCGCTGAGGTGCTCGGTGAGCGCCTGACTTGGCCGCTCGCCCGGAGTCTTGCCGGCGATGACCGCTTTGAGCAGACGATGGTTGACCATATCGCCGTATTTACGGATTGGCGAGGTCCACGTGGCGTAGGCATCCAAGCCGAGGCCGTAGTGGGCGCCCGGCTCGGCGGACATCAGGGCATAGCTCTGGAAGCGGCGAATTTTGCCATCCAGCCAACGGGTGTCGAGGTCATCAATCCAGCGGCGCAGGGCACAGAAGCCTGCCAGTGTGGCGATCTGTTCTTTCTCAAACGGTGCTTCGGCGCTTTTCAGCAGCTCGATGGCGCCATCGAGAGACTCCTCGTCAAACCCAGTGTGGACGTTGAAAATACCGTAGCCGACGGTCTTACCCAGCACGCGACCGGCGCAGATGTTGGCGGCGATCATTGACTCTTCCACCATGCGGTTGGCGATGCGGCGCGGCTCGACGTGGATGGCCAACACTGCGCCATTTTCGCCCAGTTCGAAGTCGTAGTCGGGGCGATCTGGGAACACCAGCGCATGCTCGGTGCGCCACGCGATGCGCGCCTCGGTCATCGCCTGCATCAGTGGCAGCTGGGCCAAGACGCCAGCGTCGATATCGAGCGCCTTGCCATGCTCGGCCCAGTCGGAGACGTCGTCATAGCTGAGACGGGCATGGGAGCAGATACGGGCGGCGAAAAATTCGGTCTCTTCCTGCAGCAGGCCATCTTCGCCTATCAGCAACCGGGCGCACAGGGTGTTGCGCTCCTCGCCCTCTTTGAGCGAACAGAGTTCATCGGAGAGGGTGCGCGGGATCATAGGCACGTTGCGGCCCGGCATATAGACGGTGAAGGCGCGCTGGGCGGCTTCTTTATCCAGTTCACTGCCTTCAGTCACATAAGCGGTCGGGTCAGCGATGGCGACCAGCAGCTCCCAGCCGTTGTCCTGCTTGGTGATGGCCAGCGCATCATCCATGTCCTTGGTTTTGGTGCCATCAATGGTGAAGAAAGGCACTTGAGTCAGGTCACGGCGGGGCAGCTCTTCCGCTTCAATCACTTTCCATTCTGGCAGATCAGCGGGCTCGACCTGAGCCAGGTTATGGCGGGCTAGCACTACCCACCAAGGCACATTGTGATCTTCCTCTGCGGCGATTTTTTGGGTGATTTCGGCAGAGAAGCTGCCGTCCACCAGTGCATGGCGCTTGAGGGTGGCCACCACCCAATCCCCTTCCTTGAACTCTTTCTCGTCCAGCCCCTTTTTGACGCGGGCCTTGATGGCATCCTTGATCAGCGGGTGGTCGGCGACCACGTTAAGACGGTCGCGGAACATTTTGACGCGCGCTACGAAGCGGGTGATGGACTGTTCCAGTAGAGCGTCTGGCTCGGCCACTTCCTTCTCTTTTTCAGTGCGGATCAGGGCGCTCACTCGGTCACCGTGCATCACCTTCTTCATATAGGGGGGCGGCACGAAATAGCTGGTCTTCTCATCGACCTCCAAAAAGCCGAAGCCCCGATCGGAGGCGCGGATCACACCCTCTTTCTTAGGGATGTTTTCGCGGATTTGTTGCTTGAGCTGGGCCAGCAGCGGATTGTCTTGGAACATAAGTGAGGAACCTGAAGTGGAAAACCTGGGTGAAGACCTGATGATGGATCGCCCAGCACTATACGTTTTTACCCTTGTAAAGCCAAGGTTCGTGGTCTCGCCAGCTTGGTCCATGTTATGAACCAAGTAGTTGTCACCGCAACAGGATTGCTAGGTGAACAATGACGTTTAATCAATCTGTACCGCTGGATAAAATTGGCCAAGATACCTGCCATCAGTGGCGCTACATATCCGCAATTCACAGACAGGTTACATCGCAGGCGCAACCCTAGCCGTGAGATATGACCTAGAAACCTGTTGATGTTCGACGATGTGCTTATTGCCCTAGCGACTCAGTACCGAGTCATAACGAGCTATTTAGTAGGACAGGCTTTTTGGGGAGGGGGATGTCGGTATTTCCACGAGCTGTTCTACCTTGCGATTTATATTCTGATAGTGGCCCAGTAGGGTTTGAGAGACGATTCTGCCAAAGTGATCATTGAGGTGAAAGCGCAAGCCTACGCCCCTTACCGCACCGAGGTCGACTGATTGACAGTGGCCTAGACGCTCCATAGGAATGCCTATTTTGCGGTAGATACGCTCTGCTGGCAGACTGGCGACGCCAACAACTTCCCTGATGCCGTTTTCCTTGGCAAAGGCATAGACCTCACGAAGGATAACGAAAGTGATTTCACTGATGCCATTCTCCATGCGAGGAGCTCGGTTTGCATCTATAGCCAGACGAGTGAGCTCCCAGATGTCGGGGGTGCAAGGGGGGGATTCGCCAGCGAGTGCAGTTGGAAAAACCGTGGACAGCATGTAGTTCCCTGAGCAGTCGAGCATCCGGATGCAGCCGCATATTCCTTGGTCGTCTTCGAGTAGCACCCAGTAAGTGTCAGGGGAATCGAAACTATCACGTTCAAGGCCTTGGTGTGATTCGACGTCCCAGCCTAGACGACCAGAAAAAATCTGATTTCTAAAGCGATAAAGCTCATCTTCTATGTTATTTCGCGGGTGATCTCGCAATTTTCCTTTGAAAACCAACATTATGAACTCTCCATCGTTCAGTTAGCCGCTATAATCAGAAACCTTGCCAGGAGGGCTAGCGTATGAAAAAAGAGCAACTGTTTGAGTATCTGGAACATTTCACGTCGGTGACAGACGGTGACCAGCTGGCCAGATTAATTGGGCGTTTCACCATCGACATGGGCTATGACTATTACGGTTTCACGCTGATCATTCCGATGTCGATGCAAAGACCCAAAGTCGTGTTGTTCAATCAATGCCCACTCTCTTGGGTGCAGATCTATACCGATAACAACATGTTGGCTTGTGATCCCATCATCCAGTTGGCTCGCAAACAGACACTGCCTATTTACTGGAATCGCTTGGATGAGCGCGCGCGTTGTTTGCAAAAAAACAGTTTGGACGTGATGGGACTCGCGGCTGAATTTGGCTTACGTAATGGCGTCTCCTTTCCTTTACATGGTGCGGGTGGAGAAAAAGGCATTTTGTCGTTTATCACCGCCGAGCGGGCATCCAGTGATCTGCTGCTCGACTCATCGCCAATCCTTTCGTGGATGTCCAATTACATCTTTGAGGCCGCCGTCCGAGTTGTACGGGCAGGGCTACGAGATACTGACCCGCAAGAAGCGCTCACCGAGCGTGAAACAGAGTGTCTTTTTTGGGCCAGCGAAGGAAAAACGTCGGGAGAAATTGCCTGTATTCTCGGTATTACCGAACGTACGGTGAATTACCACCTTAACCAGGTTACTCGCAAGACGGGTTCGATGAATCGCTATCAAGCTGTCGCTAAAGGGGTCAATAGCGGCATATTGTTGCCCAACTTAGAGAAAGTGATTGTGACTAATTTCCCTAAGCTAATGCAGTAAAGCGGCCCAATATTCTTGCTTGCTAAAGACAGGATCAATTGTCAGATCATACGATTGACATCACCCTTGGTTGTTTATTCATTGACCTAATCTGGGCGGCGAATGGGTGCCAAAGCGCATCCTATCTAGATGGTTGATGGCGGGCGATGGAGCCAATAAGGCTTGATGCTATTACCGAATCATTTGTATCCCCCTGCCATCATCTGCCTTGATATCCATGGGAATATCGCCACAAAGTGGCCTGCCTCGTCATTTCATACTGATCATCTGGCACCTTGGCAGGGCACTTGCCGCGAAGCCGAGGGGGAGGATGGCTATGTTATTGAGCCGATATTCCTTCCAGTGCGAGCAATGCTTGCTTTATCTCTAAGCCCCCCGCGTATCCCGTCAGACTGCCATTGTGACCAATGACTCTGTGGCATGGCACGATAATGGAAAGCGGATTACGCCCATTTGCGGCCCCGACTGCGCGCACGGCTTTCGGGTTACCAATCGCGGCGGCGATGTCTCGATAACTACGGGTTTCACCATACGGAATATCTCGCAAGGCCTGCCATACCTGCTGCTGAAACGCGGTGCCCGTTGCGGCGAGTGGCAGCGTAAAACGTTGCAGGTTGCCAGCAAAATAGGCTTTAAACTCCGCCACATAGGGGGCTAACGCTAGGTGATCGTGCTGCCAGCCACCAAGGTTGGGTAATGGCCGTAGGCCTGCGGCAAAATCCACATGAACCAGGCCCGCGTGGTTAATAGCAATCAGCAGCTGGCCACATGGGGTATCCAAAAAATCATAATAGGTCATCAAATTCGCTCCTGATGGGGTGATTAAACGCCTATCCCTGTAGGCGTCAGTGGGGTGGCCAATAAGCTCACCTATAGCGGGTAGAGACCGCAGCGTACATGGCGTATCTGCCGAGTTCGAGGTCGGCGCTAAGCTTGGCTGATGAATGGCTAAGCACCAAGCGAAGAGGTGAGTTCATGCAGTAACTCTGGCCGTTCGCTCATGGCGTGCCACAGCCAGCTTGCGGCATAGCCGCGCCACGGCTGCCACGGTGCGCTTTGTGCTAGCACGGCGGGTACGGGCAGTTTGCTGCCACCGCCCAGTGCTTTTTGCAGCACCAGATCGGTGGCGGGAAAGGCGTCGGGATCGTGGCCGCAGCGTAGCCGCCAGTAGGCGATTGTCCAAGGCCCGATGCCCGGCAAGGCTAGCAGTTGCTCATCGCTGGCCGTGGCCAAGGAGATCGCACCACTGGCAAGCGCCGCCGCCAGCCCCTGTAATGTGCGAATACGGCTGCTGGGCATCCCGATACCAGCGAGATCGAGCTCGCCCAGTTGGGTCGGTGTGGGTAACTGGGCCATCCCGAACTGCGCCTCGGTACGCGCGACCAGCCGCCCGAGTATGGTGATGGCCCCCTTGACCGACACTTGCTGGCCGACAATGGCACGCAGCATCACCTCGTACTCGTCCCAGCCAGCAGGCAGCCGCACCCCGGGCCAGTGTGACTGCACGCGAGCCAGCAGCGGATCGTGCCCGAGGTGCTCACCGATGCGCTGCATATCAGCATCGAGATCCCACATACGGCGTACCCGATAGAGCAGGTCTGGCAGTGCCGCAGGGGGCAGATCATGCACGGTCAGCGTGAGGCGATGGCCCTTGCCCTGTTCGATACGGACCCAACCCACCTGATCGCCGACCCGATAATGCCGCTCATACCCATTGCCCTCGACTCGCTCCAGCCCTGGGATAGCACGCAGTCGATAGAAGGCCAACATGGCGGCAACATCGTATGGTGGGCGATAGGGCAATTGCAGGGTGAGCGCTGCGCGGCCTGCGATGACCTCGCCTGCCCCCTCCCGCTGGCGTAGTACCCGGGGCGCAAGGCCATAGGCTCGGCGCCACGCATCGTTGAAGCGGCGAATGCTGGTAAAGCCCGCGGCAAATGCGATATCGGTGATGGCAAGGGGAGTATCGGTCAACAGCCTTTTGGCAAGCAGCAGCCGGCGCGTCAGCTCCACCTGTTTTGGTGATGCGCCAAGATGTTGCTCAAACTGGCGGCGCAGGGTGCGCTCAGAGATCCCAGCCTGCTGCGCCAGCGTGGCGAGCGAGCCTGCCGCCAGTTCACCGCCATCGATGCGCGCCAGTAAGCGGGCGAAGGCAGGCGGCAGATCGCCGTGGGCAGCAGGGGCCAACTCTGGGCGACAGCGCAAACACGGGCGCAGGCCATGTTGCTCGGCGGCCGCAGCGCTTGGGAAGTAGCGCACGTTGTGCTCATGGGGCGGCCGAGCTGGGCAAATGGGGCGACAGTAAATGCCAGTGGAGAGCACCCCAGTAAAAAAGCGGCCATCGAAGCGAGCATCGCGGGCAAGTCGTGCTACATGGCACTGCTCGCGGCTCAGGCGTGGAATGTGCTGATCCTGAGGGGTGTCATCGATGGGCGCTAGGTGCATAGCAGGCAAACTCTGGATGGGGAGCGTCGCTTAGCCTACATTGGGCATTCACGCCATGACTAGCCAGAAACGGCCAGGCATTAAAATAAAATGTTGCTAACAATCCATCCTATGAGGCGAGTTAGCTAACCAGGTTGGCCTTGCGCCGTGCTCGACACCCTCATCTATTGCTTGTTCGCTGCGGTTTCTGGGCGCGATGCCAGCCCAAACTTGTGGCGCCAATCACGCTTACGGCGATAGGTTCTAAAAACAGGGAGATGCCCTTTACCCCCCATTTGCCATTGCACAAGCACAACGGGGCTGCCAAGCAGCCCCGTTGTGCGCCTTACTCACGGGTGCCGTCTCTGTTATGGCAGATAACGCTGCTCCAGATGTTGGCGCAGCCAATGCGGGTTGAGCGGCTCGCCGGTTGCGCGGCGAATAAGCTCATCTGTGCTGTGCTGGCTGCCCTGTGACCAGATGTGACGGCCGAGCCAAGCGAAGATCTCCGGCAGACGGCCCGCTGCAATGATCTGGCTCAGGTTGCCCAGCTCCCGTTCCAAGGCAAAGCGTAACTGCGCCGCATACATGGCCCCGAGGGTGTAGCTCGGAAAGTAGCCAAACGAACCGTCCGTCCAGTGGATGTCCTGCATACAGCCATCGCGGTAGTTGCCTTGGGTGGTGATCCCCAGCCACTGCTGCATTTTGCCATCCCACAGCTCGGGAAGGTCGGCTACCTCGATGCGCCCTTCGATGAGGTCACGTTCCAGCTCGTAGCGGAGGATCACGTGGACCGGATAGGTCACCTCGTCCGCATCGACGCGGATCAAACCCGGTTCGACCCGGTTGTAGATCTTCACCAAATTCGCCGGTTCAAACGCCGTTTGGTCACCGAAATGGGTGCGGATGTGGGGGGCGAGTAGGGCCAAAAACGCAGGATCATGGCCCAGCTGCATCTCGCAAAACAGGCTCTGGCTCTCGTGAATCCCCATGGAGCGGGCCTCGGCCACCGGTTGCCCCAGCAGGTGGCGTGGCAGCCCCTGCTCGTAACGGGCGTGGCCAGTTTCATGGACAATGCCCATTAAGCTGGAGATAAACTCTTGCTCGTTGTAGCGCGTGGTGATCCGCACATCGGTGGCCACCCCGCCACAAAACGGATGGCTGCTCACATCGAGGCGCCCATGAGCAAAATCAAAGCCGAGCACGCCCATCACCTCGCGCCCTAGGGCCTGCTGAGTGGCGATAGGGAAGGGGCCTTGTGGGATCAGCAGGGCATCACTTTGCTGTCGCTCACTTACCTGTTGGATCAGGCTCGGGAGCCAGCCGCTGAGATCGCCGAAGATCTGATCCAGCCGTGCACTGGTCATGCCCGGCTCATAGAGCGCCAGCATAGCATCGTAGGGGCGCACGCCTAGGGCATCGGCGCGCCGCTGGGCCACTTCACGGGAGAGGCTCACCACCTCTTGCAGATTGACGGCAAAACCGGCCCAATCATTGTGTTTGCGCTGGCTGCGCCAAGCGTGTTCGCACTTACTGCCAGCCAGCGACAACGCCTCCACCAGCGTCCCCGGCAGCAGGCTGGCATCTTGCCAGTGGCGTTTAATCTCGGCGAGGTTGGCCCGTTGCACCTCATCAAGCGGCTCACACTCGGCGTTGGCGATCCAATCGCCGAGCTCGGGAGCGGTACGTTTTTGGTGGATCAGCACGCCGAGTTCGGCCATGGCGTCGGCGCGCGCCTCGCTGCCCCCTGCTGGCATCATGGCGGCTTGATCCCAGCCGCAGATGGCGGACAGGTGACTCAGTCGGTGGATCTGTTGTTGATGCTGTTCAAGCTTTTGATATGACATAGGATTGTCCTTGTTATTGGTGCAGGCTGTTTGCTGCACCATCGCTATTAGCCGAGTCGTTTTTGCTGGCGTTCACGGTTTTCAGCCTTGTTACGCTCACTTTTGCGCAACAACACATAGAGCGCGCCGCTGCCCCCGTGACGCGGCTCGGCACTGTGCATCGCCATGACCGCAGGCAGGTGTGGCAGCCAAGCGCTGACATAGCTTTTGAGCAGGGCGCGCGGGGTGCTGCGCTCTCCCTTGCCATGGCGGATCAGCAAGCAGCGCAGGTCTTGCTGCTCGCAATCACGGATAAAGTGCACCACGGCTTGGCGGGCTTCGTTGAGGGTTTTTTGGTGTAGATCTAGGCTCGCTTGCAGCGGGTACTTACCGAGCCGTAGCTTCTTATACACCCCCTCCTGGACGCCATCGCGCTTAAAGCCAACCAGATCGTGCGGATCGCACAGGGTGATCGGCTCCATGGTGAGGTGGTCAGCGGTTTGCCACTCGGCGCTGGCAGCATGACGACGGGCTAACTGGGCTTCTGTCGGCGCAAGCTTGGCGCCGGTAAGAGGGATGCGATCGTGACGAATGGGCCGGACGTCGGCCACTTCATCAAGAAATAACGAACGTTCGTCGTGACAAGACACGGCAGGCTCCCTGTAGCAACTAACACAGGCTGCCATTATAGCGGCGGCGGGCGTGGCAGAAAATGCCAACGCAGCCCAGCGGTGATAGTCGCAAACGAGGGTAGCGATAGGGGAGGGCGGGGGTATGCTCGGCGCCAGCGCGAAGCTATATCGCCGAGCTATATGGCCAAGTTATGCGGCCGAGTTATGCCGCTGAGGTGGCGTGATTACTTCTCGCCCTGTGGCGGGGTGGCGTTCATCACTTTGTAGATGAAATAGCCTGCGTAGGCGCTGATCAGCAAAAAGGTGCCAATAATCACCAACATGGACATCAGTCCTACGCTATTGCCAAACATCAGGTTTAGCCAAAAGTCCATCTCGTTACTCCGGTCAGCAGGTTGATGACCAACATCTTAAAGAGAGGGACAAGGGGGCGAGGATGATCCGGATCAACGCCATATCAGGTTATTTAATCATCGCTCAGCGTTGTGAGCTCCCTCACGGCTATCTGGGGCCGTGACGCTGGTGATCCGCCAGCCTTGCTGCTCCAGTTGGGCCAACAACCCCTCTTCACCATAAAGGTGCAGCGCTCCCACCACGATAAAGCTCTCATTGGGCAGGCTTGGCCATTTTTTGAGCCAGTTGCGATTGCGCTCGGCCAGCAAGGTGCGCTCCATCCACTGCTGTAACGGGGCGGGTGCCATCTCCTCTTTGAGCAGGGTAATCAGCGTCGCCTCATCCCCTTGCTGCCACGCCTGCATTACCGTTGCAATGTTGGTTGCCATAGTCGGTAACTCATCCAAGGTGGTGGTGAGCATCAGGTTCTGGTGTTCACCTACGCTGGCCAGATAGCCCAGCTGCTCCAGTAGGGTTTCGAAGCCGACCACCGGTTTACCGGTCTTGGCAGCGAGCTGAGCGAAATGCTGATCTACCCCCAACTGGCTGTCAAAGCCGGTGCCTGCCAGCGCAGCTTGGGTCAGCGTCAGGGCGGCAAACCAAGGACGCAGCGGGGCCAGCTGGGCTTCACTCACGCCATATTGTGCGCCTGCTTGCAGCGTCCGTTGATAGAGCGGCGCAGGAAGATGCTGCTGCAACGAGTCACCCGCGGGCAGCTGGGTGAGGGGTTGTACTCCTTGTAACTGTGCCGGTTCCAGCTCATTGATGTTCACCTCCAGCACCAGCGCGCGGCTTTGCAGCCAGGCCCGTTCCACCTGATGGGGCATGGGGTAGAGCGAGGGCGTCCCGGCGTGGATCGAGCCCAGCAGCCAGTGTTGCTGATTGCCCTTGTTGACCCGATAAAAAGCTGGATCGGCGAGGGCACAGAGGGAGCACAGGCTGAGCAGCAGGGCCAACAGCGAGCGAAAACGGATCATGGTGCAGCTCCTCTTTGGGTGAACCGCCCGTATGCTTGCGGCTCTTGTAACATGAATGATAGCGACCTTGGGTGAGATGGCAGCCCGTTAGCGGTGTTTGTGGCCACTGAGGCGGCACCACTCCTCTTTCACCGCAGTGGGGTCCATCGCAAACCATTGGCCGTAGAGGATTTCGAGCTCCGGGGCCTGGCTCTCCAGTACGCCGGAGAGGGCCATCAGGCTGCCGGGTTTGCCGTGGCCGGCGATCAGGGGTGCCAGTTCGCGCAGCGGGCCGGCCAGAATGTTGGCTACAACGACGTCCGCTTCGATGTCTTGCGGCTGGTCGGCTGGCAGGTAGAGTTCAATCTGGCCGGCGACGCCGTTACGCTCGGCGTTGTCGCGGCTGGCCTGAATGGCTTGCGGATCGATGTCGATGCCGATGACCCGGGCTGCCCCCAGTTTCAGGGCGGCGATGCCGAGAATGCCGGAGCCACAGCCAAAATCGACCACGGTTTTACCGGTCAGGTCCAGCCCGTCCAGCCATTGTAAGCAGAGGGCGGTGGTGGGGTGGGTGCCAGTGCCAAACGCCAGCCCCGGATCCAGCATCACGTTGACCGCCTCGGGGTGCGGCACATCGCGCCAGCTCGGGCAAATCCACAGGCGTTCGCCAAACTGCATCGGGTGGAAGTGATCCATCCACTCGCGCACCCAATCTTTATCTTCCAGCTGCTCGACCTTGTAGCCGACGTTTTCGCCGAAGATCTGCTGGAAGAAGGCGATGGTGGGGGCCGGATCGGTTTCGGCGTCGAACAGACCCATTACTTCGGTCTCACCCCAGAGCGGCGTCTCACCAGGCAGGGGCTCATAGACAGGCACATCCTGGGCATCCATAAAGGTCACCGCCTGGGCACCACGCCCCAGCAGCATGTTGCTCACCTTGTCGGCTGTTTTGGCAGTGGCATTGATTCGAATTTGTATCCAGGGCATGGCGTTGACTCTGTGTTGGAATGGAACATCGTGAAGCCGCGGGATTCTACCATCATGGGCCGACGCTGTCGCCGCTGGCCCATGTGCGCAGGGGATACGGCAAATTAGAGGGCGGCACTGGCCCGTGACGCCTGATCGTACAGACTGCTCAAGCGGCGCAGCAATTGGGCGGTAGTGCCAATCTCGGCATTATCGAGACCGGACTCTTTGAGCATGTTGATGAGGCACTGCTCACGGATCTGACGGTACTGTTCACACAAGGCCGCGCCCGCCTCAGTGGTGCAAAACAGCACCTCTTTGCCCTCCTTACGGCTCTGCACCCAGCCCAGATTGATCAGTTTTTTCAACGCATACGAGACCACATGGGTGTCTTCGATGTTGAGCACAAAGCAGATATCCGCCAGCTTTTTCTCCCGCTCACGGTGGTTGACATGGTGGAGCAGGGAGACCTCGATCGGGGTGAGGCGAGGTTCACCCGCCGCACTCATGCAGCGTGACATCCAGCGGTCGAAGGCGTTTTTTGCGACGATCAGGCCAAACTCGAACTCTGACAGCTCGACGCTATGTTCCGAGATCAGGTGGGCAGAAGAGACAACATTAGGGGGAACTTTCATGATAACGCTCAGTGAAATAAGCCAGTGACAGAGGGCCATCAGGGTAACACTAAACGGCCAGCCATGGCGGCATGCAGGTTAACAAAATGGGCTGAGTGACAAGATAATAGCGATAAAATATAGGTAATTTATTTGAATAAAGTTTGCTTTGTGTTATCAAAAAACGCTTCAAATATCGGCAAGTGAGCGAGCACAGTGCAAGAGCAGGTCTATTTGTTGGGGGAGCGGGCGGTGGTGTTACAACTGCCTGCGCCAGCCACGCTGGCATGTCAACGACGGATCTGGTGGGTCGCGGCGGCGCTGCGCCAAGCGGGTCACCGTGATGTGGTGCCGGGCATGAACAATCTGACGCTGTTGTTTGATCCAGCTGAAAATGAGGTCGCCGCGCTGACCAGCCAGCTGGCTGCCCTGTGGCAGCAGGCAGAGTGTTTAAGCGTGCCGCCGCGAGAGATAGCGATCCCGGTCCACTACGGCGGCGAGCAGGGGCCGGATCTGGACGCGGTGGCCCGCCACACCGGGATGACCCCCGCGCAGGTGATCGCCACGCACAGTGGGGCCAGTTACACGGTGTTTTTTATTGGCTTTCAACCGGGTTTTCCCTATTTGGGGGGCTTGCCTGACTGTTTGGCGACTCCACGATTGGCGACGCCACGGCTGCAGGTGCCCGCAGGCAGTGTCGGCATTGGTGGTGAACAGACCGGCATCTACCCGGCGGCCAGTCCGGGTGGTTGGCAGCTGATTGGCCGCACCGAGTTGGCGCTGTTTGATCCCGCCTCGGCGACGCCCTCTTTGCTGTTACCGGGAGATACAGTGCGTTTTGTCGCGACGGGAGGTCATCATGCTTGAGGTGATTCGCCCCGGCATCCTAACCACAGTGCAAGATCTGGGGCGCAGCGGTTACCGCCACCTTGGGGTGGCCCAGTGCGGCGCGTTGGATCAAGACGCCTTGATCTGCGGCAACCGACTGCTGGGCAATGAGCCCACCGCGGCGGGACTGGAGATCGTGCTAGGCCCCATCGAAATACGGTTTACCCAAGCGAGCTGGTTTGCCTTAAGCGGCGCCGATTTTAACGCCCAGCTTGATGGGGAACCCGCCAGCTGTGGGTGGACCCACTATGCCCGCGCAGGGCAGGTGTTGCGGCTAAGCGGCGCCAAATTGGGGATGCGTGCTTATCTGACCGTGGCAGGGGGCATAGCAACCGAGCCGGTCATGGGGTCGCGGGCGACTGACCTGAAGGCCGGCTTGGGTGGCCTCGCAGGGCGGGCGTTGCAGGCGGGCGATCGGCTGGCACTGGGCCAACCCCGCCAGCTAGGTCGCAAACGGGGCATGGGGCTGCGCCACTGGCACCCGCA
>NZ_PGGC01000146.1 GCF_002795305.1 Aeromonas cavernicola | reverse complement strand
AAAAAGCATCTCGGAAGGTTTAAGGGCATTAGCAGAAGAGCAACGAAGTTTGTTAAACCAATCGCTGGATGTTGCGCAGAAGGGGGTTGGGGTTGTTGCTGGTGCGGCGCAAATATACGCGGGTGGTACGCTTTGCTATGCCTCTCTTGGCGTTCTGTGCGCGACTTTTGGGGTGCCACTGATGGCTCATGGCGCGAATAACGTCTATGAGAATGGGCGCAACCTGCTAGAAGGGCGTTCAGACACAGAAGGTCCTGTGAGAGATTTATATCAAAGTGCTGCAAAGGCTATGGGAGGGAGTGATCGAGAGGGAAATATCGCATACGGCGTTTCTGATTTGGGTATGTCTGCTTATGGCATAACTAGAATGGTTTTAAAACCAGACTCATGGCGGCTGTTTAGATATGTCCGTGAGGATTACGTTAGAGCATATGAACAAACATCAAAACAAGCTCTTTATTTAGAGGCGGCCTCAGATTTTTACACTACAAAGTCAACACTAGAACAAGCAGGAACTAAGGATGAGTGATTTTACCGTACTTGGCTTTTATATTTTAATATCCTTTGTTGGTGTTTTGTTTTCGTGCTTCATATACACAAGGTACTCAGGTTTCCATTTTCGATGGAAGTTTTTTTGGGTTTCATTTCTTATCGGTGGTTTTTTTATGGTATCTCACATTAGTGTAATTAAAGATGGCTATAATACTTTAATTCCAATTACGGAGCCATGGCTGAAAGGGAATGTTTTTGTTGGTTGGGCTGCGTTTGTTTTTTTATTTCTGCAAAGTTTTTTGTTGCCAACAAAAAATGAGCCTTCAATAAGGAAGTGCCTATCTATATTCTCTCGTAAGAATAGCTACTTAGGGTGAATTAGGAACGTTGCCCCTTTGCGTCTGCCTGCTGTAAAGTGCTGACCAGAAATGAAAAACCCCGAATCTCTGTTTATCAACTTGGCGGAAGATTCAGAGAGTTCGGGGGCATGACGAATCACGAGGTAAAGAATACCACATGGATCACCCTACACAAGCCCACACCGCCAGTAAGCGCGGTGTGCGATGGTAAAACCCGCGCTTCACGCGGCCTTTGTCGAACGCCTCCCCCGTCGCCCCTACTGCACCGATGATCCGGCGCAGG
>NZ_PGGC01000145.1 GCF_002795305.1 Aeromonas cavernicola | reverse complement strand
ATTGCCGGAGCGAAGGGAGCGAAGTTATCCCCGCAGTGTGAAGGCAAGACCACAAAAGTATGCGGTGCAAAAAGCCAATAAAAACAATGCCAGTCAGGCTTAACTGACTGGCATTAGCCCGTAACGGCGGCTATATGACCAGAACACACCATTTCACTCATCTTGACGCTGTAAGCCAAAGTGGGTGTAGGCGCGGGCCGTTGCAATCCGTCCTCTTGGTGTACGTTGCAAATAGCCTTGTTGGATCAAGTAAGGTTCCAGTACATCTTCGATAGTGTCTTTCTCTTCACCGATTGCCGCTGCTAAGTTTTCGAGCCCTACTGGCCCCCCCATAAACTTATCGATCACTGCCAGCAGTAACTTGCGATCCATGAAGTCAAAGCCTTCGCTGTCAACATCCAACATATCCATGGCTCGCGCCGCAATGTTGCCATCTATCCGACCGTCTGATTTAACCTGTGCGAAATCCCTCACCCGCCTTAATAATCGATTAGCTATTCGAGGGGTCCCACGGGAACGGCGAGCAAGTTCTAGGGCTCCATCTTCCGTCATCTCAAGCCCTAAACAGCGAGCACTACGTGACACAATGTCAGTCAAATCTTTAACGTTATAAAACTCCAAGCGTTGCACAATGCCAAACCGATCGCGCAGCGGACTAGTGAGAGAACCGGCTCGGGTCGTCGCCCCAATCAGAGTAAAAGGAGGAAGATCGAGCTTAATGGAGCGAGCCGCAGGCCCCTCGCCGATCATGATATCGAGCTGATAATCTTCCATTGCAGGGTAGAGCACTTCCTCTACGACAGGGCTAAGGCGATGAATTTCATCGATAAACAACACATCATTCGGTTCTAGGTTAGTTAGTAATGCAGCCAAATCGCCCGCTTTTTCCAGCACCGGGCCTGATGTAGTTTTAATGTTAACGCCCATCTCATTGGCTACGATGTTAGCTAGCGTGGTTTTCCCCAAACCGGGAGGACCAAAAATCAGTAAGTGGTCGAGCGCTTCGCCCCGTTGGCGAGCAGCCTCGATGAAGATCTCCATCTGCTCACAGACGGGATCTTGGCCGGTGTAATCGGCTAATTTTTTGGGCCGGATAGCCCGATCAATAATCTCATCTTCACGCACACCCGTCGCACTAATAAGACGATCTGCTTCAATCATTAGCTACCTCACACCAAGCTACGCAGGGCTTCACGAATAATTTCTTCGACTGACATCCCCTCTGTGGCGATTTTACTCACGATTTGGCTGGCCTGCTGTGGCTTATAACCTAGTGCTACCAGAGCGCTGGCAGCCTCTTCAACCGCATCTGGCGTGCGCAATGCAGGAGAGGTGACAGGGAGCGAAATACTGGCAGGAGAAAATAGATCATGGCTTACCCACCCTTTCAATCTGTCTTTCATTTCAACGACAAGCCGCTCTGCGGTTTTTTTGCCTACACCTGGCAACTTCACCAAAGTGCTAATCTCCTCGCGTTCGACACTGATAACAAACTGGGTGGCCGTCATTCCCGATAAAATAGCCAATGCGAGTTTAGGTCCCACCCCATTGGTTTTGATCAGTTCACGAAACAACGCCCGCTCTTGCTTATGGGTAAAACCATAAAGTAACTGCGCATCTTCACGAACAACAAAATGGGTATGAATAGTGGCCTCTTGGCCGATATCAGGTAAGTCATAGAAACAGCTCATCGGCATCTGAACCTCATAGCCAATCCCTGCGACCTCCAATAACACCTCAGGTGGCTGCTTTTCTATTACTACACCTCTTAAGCGACCAATCACGGTACTCTCCTCACCACTGACGATACGGCATGTTGGCGTATAGAATAAAGAATAACTGGATAAACATCCAGCATATGACGACAGCCATCCCTACGATGTAGCGCCTAGCTTATTGGCCTTCACTTTTATATTTGCGCATTAAAATAACATAAACATCAATATCAAAATCCCTCACTACAATTAGTTCATTTGACGCCATTCGAAATTCATTATTGATACCAAGGAAGGCCTGCACATGAAAATCGTCACGACTGCTAATCTGGGGCTTACCATCTTATTAAGCTGCACTTTAGGGATGGGTGGAGTGGGTTGGTATGGCAGCCAAAAGCTTGCTGATTTACTGTCCTATGTTCTCGGTGCCGCTTGGCAAACTGCAGATGGTGCAATGGAAGGGTCAATTGAACTTGGCCAACAAGAGATATATATCCAAAAAATGCTTAATGGGCTCCATCCAAGTAACGATAAATTGACTGAGGCCAGAGAGGCCACCGATGCAGCGTTATTGCGCGTGAGCGCTGGAGAACTCATTGATGCCTCGACGATCACGGCCATGAACCAGCAAAAAGCAGACTATCAGCAGCATCAATCGAAACTACAAACGCTTTATCTCAAATATACCGAGCTTGATAACAAGCTGCGCCATAACTCTGATCAGATGGCCCGTCTTTCTACCCAACTAGAAGTCATTGGCGACAACGCAATTGAAACGCTGGCTCGTTTCCCGGATCAAATTATTAGCTGGAATAGTGGCCTTGCTACTCGCTGGGAAGCCGCCGATGGTGGAATGGAAGCCAATATTGGTTTTCTACGTCAACTTTACGCACTAGAAAAAATGCGCAGGCAAGGGGCTAATGAGGCGATTCGCACCGAACTAAAAGAGGCAACTGACTTTTATAACGCGGCGGTCGAAAGCATGCTAGAAACCGGCATGTTCGAGGGGGCGGGCAGTGGGGAGTTTGCGAAAGGATCACTGGCAAGCCAATATCGGACCCTATTATCACAACACCAGCAATTGATAACGAACTGGGTCGAAGCGCTCAGTCGTTACCAGCATCAGCAAGCATTATATGAAAGCAGCGCCCATCAGTTACAGCAGCAATTGGTAGAAATAGAAGCGCTGGGAGATGCCACTGTAGAAGATAAGGTTGCACAACTTAACACCATCATCAGTCAAACTAATACTCGGCTGGTAGGAGGGCTACTCTTCAGCCTTGCACTTGCCGGTTGCTGTGCTCTGTGGTTAACCCGAAAATTGATTACGCCACTACTGAAAGTTGATAAACGGATGCAAGACATCGCCGCAGGAGACGGCGATCTCAATGCTCGTATTAATTTACAGCGTAATGATGAAATTGGCTCACTTGCCAACAGCGTGGATCACTTCATTGAAAAACTACAAAAAATGATCAGTGCCACCATGGACAATAATCGGCATATCAGTGATCACGTTCAGAGTTCGGTTAACCGAGTACAGGCAATAAGTCACAGCAGCCGTCAGACAGCTCAACATGCCCATGACCTGCACCATGACAGTGAGCAGATGGTGCATGTTGCCACCACTATCTCTGATAACTGCAGTATGGCGGCACACAATGCTAACGAAGTACGTCAGCTCACCAACGAAAGTAGCCAATATGTCTCCTCCGCTAGTGCTGGCATGTCACGTGTCGTAGCAGAGGTGAGCGAATGCGCACAAGCCATCAACTCACTAAAAGAACAAGCGGGACAAATCGGTAAAATCATCTCGACAATCAGCGGCATCTCAGAACAAACAAACTTACTAGCGCTTAATGCGGCGATCGAAGCGGCCAGAGCAGGAGAGATGGGCCGAGGCTTTGCGGTTGTAGCAGATGAAGTTCGCACGCTGGCAAACCGAACCGCTGCCTCCAGCGCAGAGATAAGTGAAGTGATTAACAGCATTCAACAGCAGACAGAGAAAGCCTATTTAATGATGCAGCGGAATCTGAAAACCGTCGAATCGGGCATGCAAGACTCCGAAAACACCAAACAGATTCTATTCAAGGTCGAGGGTGCCATTGACAAGCTTGCAGATATGGTTCAGCAAGTCGCTGACGCCACAGGCCAGCTATCTCATACGCTCAGCAACTCATCAAATATGGTGTCAGACATCAGCAAACAGGCGAAAACAGGCGAACAGGAAGCGCAAGAGTGCCTGCAATTAGCCTCATCGCTCCATCAAGCCAGCTTGTCGCAACAGCGGTTATTATCTCAATTTAGGGTGTAATCCCTCCTCATTCATCACGTCACCAAAGAGCAGGATCATCCGTTGTGGATCTCCTGCTTTTTCATACTGATACCCAAATTTCAGACATTTCTCAGCGGTATGACATTCTACCATCTTAATAAGTGTCCAGATTTAGTTGACTACTACAAACGGGTCTAGCGGCCGATTTTGCCACTGCCGTTACTAGAAACAGCCAATGACCGAGAAGATATGCTCAGAATGGTTACGTCATTCGTCAATTCAGTAAGTGAAAAGCCAATAAAAAATGCCAGTAAGCTTAACTAACTGGCATTTTTTATTGGCTTTTTTAAGTACTTACTGCTCGTCACAAATGGGCGTTGTAAACTCCAATGCCATATCCCAAGGCTGCTCAATCCATGTGTCCTGAGGGATAGCAACTTCGAAGTCGTCAACCAGTGGCTCACCCATTGGCTTAGCAAATATGGTGATAAATTTGGCGTTCGGGTAGAGCTCCCTTATTGCTTTAGCGGTACCGCCAGTATCAACGAGATCATCAACCACCAGCCAGCCTTCGCCATCACCTGCAGTCGTTGCTGCTTTCACGACGATGAGGTCACGCTGATTGTTATGGTCGTAGCTAGAAATGCAAAGTGTTTCTACATTGCGAATACCAAGCTCACGGGCCATGAGCGCAGCAGGAACTAAACCACCACGACTGACCGCAATAATCCCTTTCCATTGGCTAGTTGGCAGTTGACGACGAGCTAAGCGGCGGGCTTCGCGCTGTAGATTATCCCAAGAGACATAAAATTTTTTAGGCATGTTATCTATCTCAAAGCGTTACAAAACTATTTAACAAAATCAGTGCCGGACAGTTAACAACCAGACACAACAAACGTGTACCATCCCCCCCAAATTTAGCGTGTACGTTGCTTAAGCCAAGGCATGGTCTTGGTCGCAATAAAATTTACTCAGAAGCAAGACAGGCAGCCCGAGCAACATGTTCGACAGTCGTCGCTGCGCGCTAACATTTGGCTGATATGGTTGGGGCGCTATGATAGCACTGTTTAGAAGAAAAATGATGGGCAAACGTATGCTTTATCTTAGAAAAACTAGCATGCAAGTCATCCGATCGTTCCCCACCACCGGCGTCACTTTGGCAAAGTGGGCCAAGATGGCCTTCTTGACCTTGAGACCCTCCTCAACCATCTGCTTACCCTGCTAAAAATAATTGCAGTACTGACTGGCATTGGCGCGCGACTCTACTTCCCCCAGCCAAATATGGTGTCAGTGCTGTTTGGTAAACTTTTGTCGGCAATGACCTCATTTGCTATCTCTAGATAACGAGTTATCTAACAGGAAATCCACCTCCCTCACACCCCGCACTGGGCTGACAAATAGGCAAAAGGTGGGTGTCCCTGATTTGAGCTATGGCGCTTGCAATGTCATCAAGTGACACTCACAATCCGACCTTCCAACCAATGACCGCAGTTTCTCCTAATGGGTGCTGGCCCCGAAGCCAGAACATAAACAAAGAGGTGCAGCATGGTTTTATCCGTGACGACGGCCATTGAGGCCGCCAGCTCCCAACCAAGAACTCGCCGCCTGAGCAACATCTGCCGGTGTGCCCTCAGTACCGCACTGGTGCTAGCGCCGCTCGGCGTAGCCCAAGCCAAAGAGGATCGCCTCTTCGAGTGGACCAACAACACGCTGGGTTTTCGCTATGGCAATGGCTTTACCAACCCCAACAACCCTCGCGATATAAGTAAACGTATCTTTAACGTCAGTCACGCCGATGGTTATCGCTACGGCAGTAACTTCTTTAACCTCGACCTGCTGCAATCGGACAGCAATGACCCTCGCAAAGGTTCCACTCACGGCAGCCGCGAGGTTTACGGGCTATTTCGCAGCCAGCTGTTCGCCTCACGGATCTTCGACTGGCAGCAGGGCTCTGGGCTAGTAAAGGACTATGCGTTCACCTTCGGCTTCGATGCCAGTCGCAACAACAACCTCGGCTCGGCGAAAAAGCGGGCGCTGCTATTTGGCCCCACCGTCAAGTTCAACGGCCCCGGCGTGCTCGATCTCTCGCTGTTCTACTACCGTGAAAAGAACCACTCAGACCTTCCCAACGTCAAGTACCCAGACCATATCTTCGACACCACCTACATGCTCAATCTGGCGTGGCTACGCCCGTTCCAGTTAGGCGACCATAGCGCGAAGTTTCAGGGTTTCCTGAATTACACCGCAGAGAAGGGCAAGGACTACAACAATAACGACACCGCCCCAGAAACGCTGATCCGCGCCTCGCTAATGTTCGCCATGGTGCCCGGCACCAAGCGCCAACCTAACCTGTGGTTGGGGATGGGTTATGAGTATTGGCACAACAAGTTCGGCGTAGATGGGGGCCGTGGCACGCGCACATCGACGCCGACGGTGAATATCGAGTTCACTTTCTAAGGGTTAAACAAGCGGTTACACCGCCAAAGGGTGGGTAATTCAGTCAAGTGTTTGACCTACCCGAGGTGAGCTACTTCGTTACCGAGCATCAGCTGTTTCGCTCCACCTGTACTCGGTGCATTCACACGGTGGATGCTGCACTGCCTGACTCGGTCAGAAGCCCTCATATAAGCCCGAACCTGCTCAGTTACATCGCGCTGCAAAGTGGTCAGTTCCATCAGAGCATCACCCAGATACAACAGCAACTGAAGCAACACTTTGGCCTGGTTTTTAGTCGCGGGGCCATCAGCGAAGCACAAGGACGGGTCAGTGCCATGCTGACGCCCACTCACCAAGCCATCAAGCATCAGGTCCAGTCGGCCTCACTTATCCACGCCGACGAGACCCGCCATCAACGGGGGTGAGCGACGCTGGATGTGGATGGCACTGAAACTACGTAAACAATGAAATACTGATATATGGTATCAATAGAGAATGCTCTACCCAAAATAAAATACTGCTTACAATAAATTATATACCGACAATATTATTTATGCATATATTACAGGGAAATATTAGAATCACAATTACATCGACCTATTTAAAACTCAGTTAAATATTTAAATGAACCAACGAATATGTACAGAGCAATAAAACCAAACAGAAAACATATAAAAATTTGGCAATACCACTGTATTGCCAAACGAAGATAACATGATAGAAAATAAGTTATTAATTATACTGTTATGCATTTTTATGAAAATGCACATTCACTATCAATTCCCGAGCGATGCCTGACTGTAGTTATAAAACAGTATTGCACCACCCGGCACTAAGCCTTGACCATTATTGGCAATAGTAAGTTGGGTAAAATAATCGCCACCGATATTTAAATAGTATGTATAAGAACCATCATTAGCTGTAGTTCCGGAGGCAGTGACTGTGTTACCCGATACAGTAGGTGGGCGACATCTGGCTGCAGTAATCTGAGTACCTGCTACGTTGTAGGTACCATATGCAGTTAACACTGGGGCAGATGTTGCATTAGTGGTAAAGCTAAACACCTCATTCACATCCGTCAGGACGATCGCTAGTTTAATATTTTTAATTGGTCGGCTGAAGTTAAGTGTCAATCGACCACCAGCACTAGTTTCAGCAAGCCGTGTACCCGCACCGGTGTAATAATTAGGATACCCACCACACAGGCCTATAGGGAGTGCGCTGGTGAGCACATTCACCTCTCCACTACGAGAAACAGTTAAAGGCTGACCATTAATAGTATGTGAGCCAATGCTTCCAGCATGGTTTAACCAATTAGCGGTTGGCAAACTTGTTGGTAAATAGGGAATAGCAAATGCCGTAGATCTCACTTCCGTGGATAGTGCGGTATTAGTAGGAAAACTGCGCGGTTCAGCTATCGCTCTTACAATCAGTTCGGCATTTTTGCCACCGTCATTTGCCCTCGGCGCATAAGGCGGAATCGCATTGATATTATTAATTTGGGTTGGTGGCACGACCACGGCGCCATCGACTTGCCACTGATATTACCAACCAATATGGTTATCGCTGTCAAGGTCTGATACCACTGGCAGTTGAGTCGCAATAATATTGCCGTTAGCACTATCATCACGGATGACTAGTGGCCCTGTTGCTTGAATTGGCCGACCATGTACCGCTTCACTACCGGCACTGGGTATTGGCTGGCTGCCTAAGCCCACTAAACAGAGCGCTGCGGCAATCATAGAGGCTGACAACGGAAGGCGCCGTGATAAAGGGAGGCACCGTTGATCATATTTCATTGTTAAACTCCTCTTCAGTGGCCAAACAAGCCATCACTGAATTCTGGTATGAAGACATCATCCTGTTCACCCAAATATAAGGAAGCCCGGTAAACCGGGCTTCCTTGCCTTTACTTATGTTACAACTAACTTACTTACCGTTAGCGTCGACACGGAACTCGAAGCCTTGGTCTGCACCAGTCAGGGTGTAAGTCGGGTTGGTTGCACCGTCTACGTTCACCCACTCGCTGTCAGCGGTACGGGTATCACGACGCTGCCACTGGTAGGTTGCATCAGCACGGTCTCTGACTTCTACGCCTGGGGTATTGTTCAGGCCATCCTTCAGCGTCACCGCTGAGTGCAGCTCGGTACCCACTACTGGGTTACCTGTAATGCTCACACCGTTTGCATCAACCACACGGACGCTTTCAGCCTCTTCAACCGTGTTGTCAACAGTGATAACGATCGTGATCTCATCAGTAGCACCTGTTGCAGGGTCAGTTACAGTGACTTGAACCTCGTAAGTACCGTTACCATCGGCATCCTTCGGATTTTCTGCATCTTGCGGCTTCAAGGTCACGACACCGGTGTTCTCATCGATCTCAAACTGGCCTGCGTCTGGACCAGAAATAGACCAAGTCAAGTCACCGTTAGGGTTGTTGTTCTCAGCGATGCTGCTACCCATGTCCACCTTGATCTCGGTGTTTTCTGGACCATGACCATTGCCATTGGCATCGATGTCGATAGAACCAGGTATATTAACGTCTTTGTCAATACCTTCGCCAAGATCGATATTAACGTTACCTGCGATAATCGTAATTTCATCGGAGGCACGAGCCTCTGAGGTACCAGTGGCTACTGGGAAGCTACGCGCGTCTGCTACAGCCTGCAGTTTCAGGGTCAACTTTTTACCAGCATCAGCAGCCGTAGGAACGTAGGACGGGATCGCAGAGATGCTACCAGCCAGTTGCTCAGTACCGACATCAACACCATCTAACTGCCATGTGTAGAGCCAGTCGGTCAGCGCATCGCCATCCTCATCGGAATAGCCAGGCACAGCTGGCAGGGTTACGGGCACACCAATTACCCCTGTCCCGTCGATATCAGGAGCTGCGGTGATCACAATCTGACGACCGTGAACTGGGCCTGCGGTGTTGGTAGAAACCAATGCTGCGGCACCGTGGCTCAACAATGCGGCCAGCAAGCCAGCGGCAACAGAAGTACGACGAATTACTAAACGATTTTTTACCTGCTTTTTCATAACAATATTCCTGTTAACTGCTTTTTTATGATGAGCCCAACTACGGGCTCACCGATTTAGGTTTAAATTGCGGCAACACTGCACGCCGTATCGTTACTTGCCCGCCACTTGTACTCGGAAGGTAAAACCTTGATCCCCACTTTGGGTTGTGTAACTGTCGCTAGTGCCAACATCCGTCCACGTCACCCCATCGTTACTACGCTGCCACTGATAGCTAAGGCGTGTGCCATCACTCAGTTGCAAGTCGCCACGATTCGTCAGCCCTTGGGCTTCTCCGTCCAAGCGAACTTGGGCGTAAAAAGTTGTCCCCACTGGCGGGTTCGCCGGTACATCATTGCCATTTTGATCAGTCACTCTGATACCATCAGCAGCAATCAAACCCTGTACAAAGTTCACATCAACCGTCTGACTCACGCCAAGTAAAGTGGCGGTCACCGTCACAGTCGCCATTTCAGTGTAGCTGACTGTCATGCGGGCAATACCGTTAGCGTCCGTGACGCTAGTCGCTGCCGCAAGATTGCCAGCAGAGACACTCCAACTGACTGTTGCACCCTCTCTTGGGTTACCCGCTGCATCGACAACGGTCACAACAACTTCATTGCTATCTACCCCGTTAGCGACCGCATTGTTACGGGTCACCGCTAAACTACCTTCAATCAGCTTCATGCCACCGTTGAGCGGATCATTGGGGTTAAGCGGGTCAGTGCCGTTTTTCTTCTCGTCACCATCGCTTACACCATCACCATCGGTGTCAGGATTGTTCGGGTCAGTTTTATCAACGACCTCTTGACCGTTAGTCACTCCATCCTTGTCGTTATCTTCGCCAGCACCTTGCACTGGGTCATTCGGGTTAAGCGGGTCAGTGCCGTTTTTCTTCTCGTCACCATCGCTTACACCATCACCATCGGTGTCAGGATTGTTCGGGTCAGTTTTATCAACGACCTCTTGACCGTTAGTCACCCCATCCTTGTCGTTATCTTCACCAGCACCTTGCACTGGATCGTTCGGATTAAGCGGGTCAGTACCGTTGTTCTTCTCTTCGCCGTCAGTCACACCATCTCTATCGGTGTCGGGATTGTTCGGGTCAGTTTTATCAACGGCTTCTTGACCATTGGTCACCCCATCCTTGTCGTTATCTTCACCAGCACCTTGTACTGGATCATTTGGATTAAGCGGGTCAGTACCATTCGTTACCTCCTGACCATCTGTGATGCCATCTTTGTCGCTATCAGGATTGTCAGGGTCAGTACCTAACTGCGCTTCCCGCCCATTCGACAGACCATCATTGTCATCATCCCCATTGGGGTTTCGTCCTTCTTCACGTGTTTTTTGCAACTCAAAGGTGATATAAGCACTTGTTTCGTTACCTTTAATATCGCGGACAATAGCGGTAATACCGTATGTATTGTTACCACCCTCTTCAAATGCAGGCAGGGCAACTAAATTTAATATTTTCAGGTCTGCACCACGTAGCTGAGCTGCTGGGACACTCATTTTGTCAAACAGCGGGCTCTGCCAAATGATTTCGGCAATTGCATATTTGCTTTGTACTGTGAGCGGTAATACCAACGGTGTCAGTTCAAAACCAGCAATTTGGCTACGTTCAAAAGACGCAAATAGGGTTTGAATTTTGCTGTACTCAAGCACAATTTGGTTATTACGTGTGACCAAATCATTACGCATACCTTGTAGTGACTTATTCACTTTAGTGCTATCAAGCATACTGTTGAGTGATTCACCAAGACGCCACTCTAAATTAACGCCGATTTGGTTATTATGCTGCCCACCCGATGCTTCGGTGTGGCTAGCATCAAACTTCACCAAGGGGATCGGCTGATAGCCTAAGCCGACCGTCAAGGCATGTGGATCTTTAACTAGTTTATGACTACCCAGAATATCGACATTGTCACCGAAATATTGCTCAACCTTCAATGAACCAGACAACTCAGGATGCGAAGGCCAATACTCTTCAATATTAAGGTCAACACCACGAGCCGCACGTGATTTATAATCTTCAATATCCTTGGACTCTTTCCAAGAGCTCACTGGCATATACGCATTTGAAGATAATTTTAAATAATCGTGCCATGCTTCAGCACCTAAGCCCAATCGAGACGCTTTGGCGGTAAAATCTTGATCGTAAAATGCGTTATAACCCAACATCCACTCATCAAGAAAGTGGCGCTGCCCCACACCAATATTTGCGGTCACATTATCATTATTAGACTTTCTGATGCCGCCTTGTACAAATGGCATCCGTGCTTGTGTGTCAGCAAACGGGACCAAAAAATCGATTGATGAATCAGCCACATTAAGGTCATCATCGAGCGCAATTTTGGCTTTAGCTGTGCCATTACCAACTAACTCGGAAGCATACTGATTTGCTTCGGCTTCAAAGCCGGCGATCGCTTGGCGCTTCCAAAAGTCAGCTTCTTGCTTGGCACTATAGCCAGCTTGAGTAGTCGTCTCTGAATCTGCATTGTTATAAGTTTGGCGCGCAATTTGGTCGGCCAGCGTCTCGTTTTGCTCTTCACGCTGACTCTGTGCCATTTGACCTGCAATACGACTGGTGTGCTGCGCAGCATAATCAGCAACAGATTTTTGCTGCTCTTTATTATTAGCAGTGATTTTTAAAGTATGGTTGCCGGCCATATCCGGCAGGGCGCTGTGCATTGGTACATTAATTTTTTGGCCAATCACTATATGATTAGTAGCCAAATCTTTTTCATTCATAGCGAGTAGCATATGAACAGAAATACCATATGCCTCAGCGATAGCATTTAAACTATCACCTTTTTTTATAATATAGGTGCTTGTGGAATTCTGTGTAGCATTACTATTTTTATCCAAAACCGCATTAGCTGCGTAAACAACAGGGATTGCAGTGTTATGTCCAATAAAAAGATATATCCATACCAATTGATAAATACGACTTTTTTTAAACATATTAACCAACACTCTCAGTGAGTTTAGCAACTTCGTAAATACTTAACCCTAATAATGGCAAGTGGATTTACGGTATTACCAATAAATTAAAAATGATAACGACTGGCGCAAAAAAACCATAAAGGCTATTGAATATGGATGTAACCTAAGTAATAACTACTTATTAAGAACATTAAACATCTTTCTTATTGGGAAAAAAACTTTAATGTCTTTGCGGTGAACATCTTGCCGCCGCTTAATGACACATATATTAACCATAATGTTTCGGTATTGATGTAGGAAAAGCCTGATGAGTTTGTAGGATTTTTGCGAGAAGAGCTTAAACTCAAAAAAAGAACCAAATGAAACCAATTAAAATAAAAATCTACGTATACTGAAGAATTACAACAACAGGTGGACCCAAATAAAACCAAATAGGGTTAATTAAAGACCAATCTAGTTGTTTTCATTTAAATACGGTTTAACACCAAAAATGAACACAGCATGAATATAATTTTGTAATAAAGCACGTACCAAGTATATGAATATATAATGAATAAAAACTGGCGTTATTTCCCAAATCAATGCTGTGTGAATGGAACTCACTGGGGAAGCTGTGATCTGATCACTACCATCCCCCCTTAAAGTCTGCATCAGGGGCACGTCGCTTCACCCCATCACCAACTGGCCTACATACAACAAGTCTTTGATTAACCGTTATTCACTCACCTTCTGGGTTGATGCCGAGGCCATGCGCAACGGGTTTCACCACGACCATCATGGGCGACGGAGCCGAGCCCGCTTTACACTGACTAAACCATCTGTACTTTCCTGATGTTCAAGGGGATGTTCAACCTCAGGCTGCGGGCCACTCAGGGACTCCTCGACTCCCTGTTCGAGTTGATGAACGTACCGCTTTGTGCCCC
>NZ_PGGC01000144.1 GCF_002795305.1 Aeromonas cavernicola | reverse complement strand
CGAGTGGCTCATCAAGGATGACGAGATGCTGTGGCGGTTTATGAGTGATGACGATATCCCGCTGACGAACAATGAGGCAGAGCGAGCACTGCGGGGCTATGTGTTGTGGCGCAAAGGGAGCTACGGCGTGTGCTCACATCGTGGCGAGTTGTTTGGCCAGCGTATCCTGTCGTTGGTGGAGACAGCCAAACGCTTGGGACGTTGTCCCCAGGAGTGGCTGCGCGCCATCGTTCGGGCTTGCATCGAGAAAACGGATTACCCCATCCCAGCCGAATTGTGTGCGTCAAGCCCCTGCCGGTGAACGGTTACCCACCACTCATCCCTCTTCCTTGCCAACAACGGGTCAGATACTTTCATATTATTTCGCGAAAATGCATTTCATATGAAATACATTCCTGTGTTATAAAACAAGATAAAATGTATTACATGTGAAGTGCAAAAATAGATTGAAATACTACTATAAATGTACTGCATTTGAACTACACAGGATCCTGTTCAACTATTGAGATAAGGTAATGACAACAACGATTTCAGTGATAAATCAGAAAGGTGGGGTCGGTAAAACCACCACAGTGATTAACCTAGCGGCTCGTTTTGCAGAATTAGGGAAGCGAGTGCTTGCGTTCGATTTGGACCCGCAGGGAAACCTCAGTACAGTCCTATCCGGTGGACGGTATGAATTCAACATGACGGTTGCCGACTTGTTCGACAAGCCCAAGCGGGTTGATATCCAGGCCACAATTATCCAGGGAGAGGCCAATAAGGAGCCTATTCCTAATCTTTACCTAGTGCCGGCAGATATCCGCCTATCAAAAGTCATCGAGCAAAGCCTTACACAGATACACCGCGAGCGGATCCTTATGCGCCACCTGGACAAGCTCGATGGCCAATTCGATATAATCCTGCTGGACTGCCCCCCCAATCTCAGCCTGACCAGTACCAACGCAATGATGGCTGCCGACATGTTCTTGATCCCGGTAGATGGTGGGTCATTTAGCCTCAACGGTTTAGCTGATCTACTGGATGCCCTGGAAGAAGTGAAGGAAACAGAAAACGTCCCTTATTTTGCGTTCAGGAACGAGCGGGCCAAGCAAAATAAGCTGATTAACGAGTTCCTAGATGAGCAACTGAAAGGACTTCGGGATCGGGTCGGAACGAACGACAAAAGCGGTGTGCTTAACTCCTGCATTCGACGGGAAGAATCCATTGGGCAGGCCAGCGTAACAAGTATGCCACTTCGATATTACCGCCCCAGCGCGCTTGCGACAATGGACTACAAAGAGCTTGCGACGGAAGTATTAAATAAGATTAATGAATTACAAAGGTAATACAAATGTCAAAACTTGAAGGAAGTTCCTCGCTGACAAGACGGAAGGAAAGTCAACGACCGGATAGAATAACCACGGTCGGCAGCCGGCGTAACGTAACCACCGGCACATCGCCGACCCCGATCAGGCTGACCCCAGATGAACGGGTTGAATTAAACCTGTGGGTTGAAGAACTACAGGGGCTAACCAAAAAAAAGCTGACAGCGGCAAAGTTGATGCGTGGACTGATCCATATGCGAAAGAGCATTAACACAGGAAAGCTCATTGAGGCCATAAAAGATATAACGTAGCCAAACGGGCAATGCCGCCAATCAGTTGAAATGGTGCCTTTCTATAAAGGCGCCAATCACTTTCTCGTGGAGCTCAATGGAACGAGAGAAGCAGATGGTCTTGCGAGCCAATCGCTTGATGCGCGTTCTGAGCGTCAGGTTGTTACGCTCGATACGCTGGGTGAATATCTTCCCAGTCAGATGCATCTCGCTCGGCACCTCTCTGGCATAGCTTCCTGTAGTGGCATA
>NZ_PGGC01000143.1 GCF_002795305.1 Aeromonas cavernicola | reverse complement strand
TGAAATCGCCACCGCCCGCGCGTGCTGGCAGCAGGAGTGGCAACGGTTGGCGCAGATCCGCGTCGAGCCTGATTTCGTGCCGGAAGTGGCCGGTCAGTTGGATCACTGTTTGGCTGAATACATGGCGACCCTAGCCACCCGCTTGAGCCAAACCCGAGTACTGGGCCTGCTGGATCAATGGTTGGAGCCAAACGCCATCGTGGTGGGGGCGGCAGGCTCGTTACCTGGGGATTTGCAGCGGATGTGGCGACCGCGCCAGCCCGATACCTACCACCTGGAATATGGCTACTCCTGCATGGGGTACGAGATCGCCGGCGCCATTGGCGCTCGGCTGGCCGCCCCCAGCCAACCGGTCTATGCCTTCGTTGGCGATGGCTCCTATCTGATGCTGCACAGCGAGTTACAGACAGCGGTGCAAGAGGGGATAAAAATCACCGTGTTGCTATTTGATAACGCCGGCTTTGGCTGCATCAACAACCTACAGATGGGGCAAGGCATGGGCAGCTTCGGCACTGAAAATCGGCACCGTGACCCCACCACCGGCACCCTAACGGGGCCGCTGGTCAAGGTGGATTTTGCTAAAAATGCCGAAAGTTACGGCTGCACCAGCTATCGGGTGCACACCGAATTGCAGCTGCAGCAAGCGCTGGCGGACGCAGCGCAGCAGCCAGGGCCGGTGCTGATCGACATCAAGGTGCTGCCCAAAACCATGACCCATGGCTATGAAGCCTGGTGGCATACCGGAACCGCGCAAGTGGCCGACAACCCCGAGATAGAGGCTGCCGCTGCGGCTATCCGTGAAGTGTTGGCGACGCGGGCCCGCGCTTATTGATTTACTCAAGATTAATTTAGAAATGTTTATTTCAAGGAGGCTATGCCTCCTTTTTTGTTTCATGGCGTGGTGATTCTCTCGTAGGTGGCCAGAGAGTGAATTTTTCCTCTGAATTTAAATGTAAATATCTGCTTTTTAACTCTATTTTTTGCAGCTGGCGGGCAGGGGAGAGCAGCGAGATTTTTACAAAGTGTTAACTGTACAACAAAAATGAAACTTTCATTTGTTTGTTATTTGAAATAAAAAATCCAAATGATATGTTCGCTTCATCCAGGCTATCGTGCCCACAGGATGTAATCAGGTGCATCAGCCAACCTGGATTGACAGAGGCGCTGCTCAGTTCACAACAGGGCCTCCCACCCCAAAGAGATACGTCGTATCAAGGAGTTGGTATGTTCAATATCGCGTTATTTGGCGCAGGGCGTATTGGTCAGATTCATGCGGCCAATATTGCGGCGCACCCAGAGACCCGACTCTACTCGGTTGTTGATCCCTATCAGCAAGGGGCGCAGGTCTTAGCCAGCCGCTATGGCGCCGAGCTACAAAGTTGCGCAGAGGCGATGGCCGATCCCAACGTCGATGGCGTGTTAATCGCATCCGCCACTGACACCCATGCTGACCTGATTGAATTAGCGGCCAAAGCGGGTAAAGCGATTTTCTGTGAAAAACCGGTGCATTTAGATTTAGCGCGAGTACGGGATTGTTTAACCACGGTGGCTGCCTGCCAAGTGCCGCTCTTGGTTGGCTTTAATCGCCGTTACGATCCGCAATTTAGCCGAGTAAAAGCCTTATTATTGGCAGGAAAAATTGGCAAGCCAGAATCGCTAGTGATTACCTCCAGAGATCCGGCACCGCCCCCAGTTAATTATATAAACGTCTCGGGTGGCCTCTTTCGGGATATGACCATTCATGATTTTGATATGGCTCGTTTTATCATGGGAGAGGAGCCAACATCTATTTACGCACAAGGAAGTAATATTGTTGATGCAGCAATTGGTGACGCCGGTGATATTGATACCGCAATTGTCGTAATGAAATTTCCCTCCGGCGCCATGGCCACCATTATTAATAGTCGGCGGTCAGGTTATGGTTATGATCAGCGTTTGGAATTACATGGCTCACACGGTTTATTAAAAGTCGATAATATTTTAGCGCATCAGGTTCACTATTACGGAAATGATACCAGCCAAGGCCCACTGCCGGAGCATTTCTTTATTCAGCGCTATCAGGCTGCTTATGCCGCCGAGTGGCAACATTTTGTTGCGGTGCTGCGTGGCGAGTGTGCCCCACAATCCAGTGGTTACGATGGTGAACGAGCCCTTTATTTGGCAGATCAAGCGTTAGCGTCACTCCATTCGGGCACGACCATCGCCTTATAAACCAGCACACCCCTTTGCTTTATTCACTCAAGAGAGTCAATAACATGAATAAGTTAATCTTTGCGGTGATGACCCTCATCACCTCCGGCTCGGTATTGTCTGCAAACGAACAACTGGTATTTAGCTCCCCTAATTTGGCAATGCCATTTGAAGTGCATATTCAGCGCACGGCGGTGAAAGCTGCGCAGCAGATGGGCATTAATTTACAGGTGCTCGATGGTCAAGGTAGCTCCCCCAAACAGGTGGCAGATTTAGAAAATGCCATTACCCGGGGTGCCTTGGGTTTTATTGTGTCACCCAATGATGTGAATGCGGTCGCCACCGCAGTGGAGGATATTCAAGGCGCTAAATTACCGTTAGTGACCCTTGATCGCTCAATTAATGGTAAAGAGACGGTGCCGCATTTTGGCGCCAACAATTATAACGGCGGTAAAGAGATCGCTAATTTTGTCAAAGCCCACTATCCCGCGGGGGCGGACATTATATTACTAACCGGCCAGCCGGGGTCATCATCCAATATTGAGCGTACCCAAGGCATTCGCGACAGCTTAAAAGCGGGCGGCGATAAATACCGCATTGTGGCCGATCAAACCGGTAACTGGATGCGCTCGGAAGGGATGCGGATCGTCGAGAGTGTCTTGCCCTCCTTGGCCAAGCGGCCACAGGTGATCCTCTCTGCCAATGACGACATGGCGCTCGGGGCGATCGAGGCCTTACAGGGACAAGGTTTTAAGCCCGGTGAGGTGCTAGTGACGGGATTTGATGCGGTGCCTGAAGCCTTGAGCCGAGTGCGTGATGGCTGGATGGCGGTGACCGCCGATCAGCGTCCTGGCTATGCGGTGCAGACGGCGTTGAGCCAACTGGTGGCCAATGTGCGCAGCAAGGCGGCTATTACTGGGGCCGACTACCCGCCGCTGCTGATCACCCAACAGAACCTGCAGCAGGCTGAGCGCATCGGCGAAGCTGGTCAGTGATCCCTGTGAGCCGCCGAGTTCGGCGGCTCCTTGCCAAGGAGGTGCTGTGTTATGCCGCAACCTTTACTGAACGTGACCCAATTAGCGAAAAGTTTCTCCGGCATCTGGGCGCTGAAGAGTGCCCAGCTCACGGTGCAGCGCGGGGAGATCCATGCCCTGCTCGGGGAAAATGGGGCGGGTAAATCCACCTTGCTCAAGGCGCTCGCCGGTGCCCAGCCACAGACCCGGGGCGAGATCTGGTTTAACGGCGAAGTCTTGCCGCTCAATGACTCGCCAGTTGAGCGCCAAAACAAAGGCATTATCACCATATATCAGGAGTTTAACCTGCTGCCCAACATGACGGTGGCCCAGAACATGTTGCTGGGTCGTGAACCCCGTAAGGGCAAGTGGATGATTGATGAGAAGACGCTCAATCAAGAGGCGCAGACGGTACTCGACTATTTGCAGCTCAAGGTAGCACCCACCACGGCGGTGGCCCGCTTGAGTGTGGCGCAACAGCAGATGGTGGAAATTGCGCGGGCCCTCACCCTCAACGCCAAGCTCATCATCATGGATGAGCCCTCGGCGGCGTTAAGTGACAGCGAGGTAGAGAGCCTGCATCGGGTGGTGCGCGAGCTCAAAGCCCGTGGTGTCAGCATCATCTATGTCACCCATCGGCTGCACGAGGTCTTTCAAATTTGTGGTCGCTTTACCGTGTTTCAAGATGGCCGGTTTACCGGCACGGGAGCGGTGGCGCAGACCGATGTGACTCAGCTGATCCGCTTGATGGTTGGCCGCGATGTGGCGTTTAACCGCCGTCCAGCCAGGGACACCCATCACCAGCATCGACCGGTGCGGCTGCACGTTTCGGGGCTTTGCCGTGACAAACCACCCATGGACCCGAGCGGAATTGCCCTGCATGACATCAGCTTTCAGGTTCACGAGGGCGAAGTGCTGGGCATTGCCGGATTGGTAGGGGCTGGGCGCACCGAGATTGCCCGCTGCCTGTTTGGGGCCGACCCTTTTAGCGCGGGCACCTTCTTGCTCGATGGCCAGCCCTATCAGCCCCGTGACCCGCTCCATGCCTTAGCACAGGGGATTGCGCTGGTGCCGGAGGATCGCAAGAAAGAGGGGGCCGTGTTGGGCTTGTCGGTGCGGGAAAACATCTCCCTCTCTAGCCTTGATAGCTTGCTGCACTGGGGCAGTTTTGTTGACCCACGCAAAGAGGACCGCTTGATCAGTCGTTACCAACAGGCGCTGCAGATCAAGATGGCGAGCAGTGCGCTTGCGGTACGCAAACTCTCGGGCGGCAATCAGCAGAAGGTGATTTTGGCCCGCTGTATGGCACTCAATCCACGGGTCTTGATCGTCGATGAGCCGACCCGAGGCATTGATGTGGGCACCAAATCGGAAGTGCATCAGGTGCTGTTTGCCATGGCACAGCAAGGGGTCGCCGTGATCGTGATCTCCTCGGATCTGCCGGAAGTGATGGCTGTGGCCGACCGCATCATCACCCTCAGTGAGGGGCGGGTGAGCGGTGAAATCCACGGTGATGAGGCAACCGAAGAGCGGTTGATGACGATGATGGCAATTCACCACCAGAGCCGCAATGCGGCATGACGGAGTGGCTATGACACAGGTTGTTTCTAAGGCCGATGTGCCAGTGACCCAGGCTGGTCGGTTCGATCCGATCGCCTTTTTCGAGCGCTTTGGGGTACTGATTTTTATGTTGTTGCTGCTGATCTTCTTTCAGTCGCAAAACAGCAATTTCATGTCCGAGCGCAATATTTTCAACATTCTGACCGAGGTCTCGATCTACGGGATCATGGCGGTGGGCATGACCTTCGTCATCCTGACCGCTGGGATTGATCTGTCGGTGGGCTCCATTTTGGCGGTCTGCTCCATGCTGGCGGCCTATGTGATCAAGGGGGATAACTTCACCAGCGTCGATCCCGAAGCGTGGGGCGGCCTGAGCTGGCTGCTGGGGCTGGTCATCTGCTTGGCGATGGGCACCGCGATTGGCTTGCTACATGGTCTGGGGGTGACTCGCCTTAAATTGCCGCCTTTTATCATCACCTTGGGCGGCATGACCATTTGGCGCGGCTTGACCTTGGTGATCAACGATGGGGCGCCCATTGCTGGCTTTGATCCCGATTATCGCTGGTGGGGGCGGGGCGAGTTGCTCGGGGTGCCGGTGCCAATATGGGTCTTTTTGCTGGTGGCGATCGGTGGCTATCTGGCGCTGCACAAGACCCGCTGGGGGCGTTTTGTCTATGCCATCGGCGGTAATCCAGAAGCCGCCCGGCTGGCAGGGGTGAACGTTAAGCAGGTGCTGGTGAGTGTCTACGTGGTGATTGGCTGTCTGGCTGGCTTGGCCGGTTTTATCTTAAGCGCGCGGTTGGGCAGCGCTGAAGCGGTGGCGGGCATCTCGTTTGAGCTCAGAGTCATCGCCTCGGTGGTGATCGGGGGCACCTCGCTGATGGGGGGCTATGGCCGGATCAGCGGCACCCTGATTGGCGCCATCATCATGGGGATTTTGATCAACGGCTTGGTACTGATGAACGTCTCTGCCTATTACCAGCAGATCATCACCGGTCTCATCATCATTTTGGCTGTGGCTTTTGACACCTATGCCAAGAGTCGGCGCGGCGCGCTGTGAACCAACGCTTCGGGAGTGAGTCATGAAAGAGGTTCGAATTGGCCTGATTGGCACCGGTTATATCGGCAAGGCCCATGCTATCGCCTATGCCCAAGCGCCGACCGTGTTTAACCTGCGCGGCACCTTGGTGCGCGAGATGGTGGCCGAGGTGACGCCGGAGCTAGCCAAAGCAAGGGCGCAGGCCTATGGCTTTCGCCGTTCAACCGGGGATTGGCGCGACTTGGTGGCCGATCCCGCCATCGACGTGGTGGATATCTGCTCGCCCAACCACCTGCACAAAGAGATGGCGCTGGCGGCAATCCGCCACGGCAAGCATGTCTATGCGGAGAAACCCTTGGCGCTGTGCGCCGCCGATGCCCGCGAGATGGTGCTGGCGGCAAGGCAGGCTGGGGTCAAGACCTTGGTGGGCTTTAACTACATGAAAAATCCCACCGCCACCTTGGCCCGCGAGATCATTGCCAGTGGCGAGATCGGTGAAGTGGTGCACTTTTATGGCACCCACAACGAAGATTACCTCGCCGATCCCCTTAGCCCTATCCATTGGCACTGTTTTAAAGAGACCGCCGGGCTTGGCGCTCTGGGGGATCTGGCCGCCCACATCGTCAACATGGCGCACTTTTTGGTGGGCGAGATTGCCGAGGTGTGTGGCGATTTGCAAACAGTGATCCGCCAGCGTCCGGCTTATGCGGGCGCCAGCGAGCTGGTGGCGGTGGAAAATGAAGATCAGGCCCACGCCATGCTCCGCTTTGCGGGGGGCGCGCGCGGGCTGATTGAAACCTCCCGCATCGCCTGTGGCCGCAAAATGGGGCTGGGCTACGTGGTCACCGGCAGCAAGGGCAGCTTGATGTTTACCCAAGAGCGGATGGCTGAGATCAAGCTCTATCGCCATGATGACCCAGCTCATCGCCAAGGTTTCAAAACCATACTGACCGGCCCCGCCCATACCGACTACGCCCCATTTTGCAGCGCGGCTGGGCATG
>NZ_PGGC01000142.1 GCF_002795305.1 Aeromonas cavernicola | reverse complement strand
CATCGCCAGCTGGCTGGTGAGCGGCGATGCGCCAGCGCCGGTGGCCCATATCGCCGCCCAGTTGGGGCTGGACGGGGCCTTTGACTCCGTGCTGCCAGCGGGCAAGGTGGAAAAGGTCGAGGCGCTGCGGGCGCAAACCCATGGGCTGGTGGCCATNGTGGGGGATGGGGTGAACGACGCCCCCGCGCTGGCTGCGGCGGATGTGGGCATCGCCATGGGCTCCGGCTCCGACGTAGCGATGGAGACCGCCTCCATCACCCTGATGCGATCTGATCCGCGGCTGGTGGCCGATGCCATCGACATTTCGGCGGCCACCTGGCACACCATCCAGCAGAATCTGTTCTGGGCCTTCGTGTTCAACATCATCGGCATTCCGCTGGCCGCGCTGGGCTACCTCAGCCCCGAGCTGGCGGGGGCGGCCATGGCCCTGAGCAGCATCACTGTGTTGAGCAATTCCCTGTTATTGAAACGCTGGCAGCCCAGGGCGGCGCACGGACCAGCATCCAACCCGATCGTTAAGGAGGCATAAATGAACATTAGTAAGGTTGCCAAGGCCACGGGGCTGACTGCCAAGACCATTCGTTACTACGAAAGCATCGGTCTTATCACAGCACCGACACGTAGCGATAACGGATATCGCCGCTATGCCGATAGTGCATTACGGGAATTGCGTTTTATCAAACGAGCGCGCGAAACCGGCTTCAATCTGGAGGAGTGTCAGGAGTTATTGGCGCTTTATCGAGATAAGCAACGAACCAGTGCCCAAGTGAAAAAATTGGCACAGGAAAAAATAGTGGATCTACGCGAGCGTATCGCAGGATTACAGGCGATGCTGAGCTCCCTTGAAAGCCTAGTTGGTTGTTGTCATGGCGATGATCGCCCTGAGTGCCCGATCCTTGATGAGTTGGAACGTGCCTGACTAAGTTGTTAATAAAAAAGGCTTTATTGTGACCAATGGAGGGAGAGCGCTAGACTGTGCGACGTCAATACTAGGGAGTGTCCGTTTGACCCAAAGCGTATCTTGTCAGGTAAGGCGAGCCATCATGACTCAGCTTTATACCCATGTGTCTTTTAGCTTGCCCTGTCTGGGGCTGCTAGCGGTAGGCTGGAGTGTGTTGTTTCACCGCTATCTTCCCATCGGGGAGGCGTTGGGTTGGCTAGGCGGCATGATGGTGCTGTTGTCTTTGCGGGTTTGCCACTTGCGCTGGCGGCAACGAGGGTTAGCAGAGTTGCCACTGATGGTGTTGGAGCGTGAGCTGTTTATCGGGGTCACGATCAGCTCGATCGCATGGGCTCTGGGCGTTCTGCTCTATATGGAGCATTTGCCAGATGCTTATCGAGCAGCCATGATCATGCTGACCACCCTGATCCTGACCGGCAGTGCCATTATGCTGCTTGGCAGTCGTCGCGCGCTGTACGGTTCGTTGTTGCCGCTAGGGTTTGCCATGCTGTTTGAGCTGGCGGGGGGCAACGATCAGGAGCAGGTCGTCGATCTGATGCTGGCCGCTTATCTGTTCATTTTTTTGCCAAGCCTCCTGCGTCATTTACGTCGCGAGCAGATAGCCTCTTTACACCATCAATTTGCTAACGCCGAGTTAGTGGCGGAGCTCAGACAGGTATCGGACCAGCTGCGCTCAGCTTCACGGCGCGACGGGTTGACCGGGATTGCCAACCGCGCTCATCTCGACGATTGCCTCGCGCGTGCGTGGCGCCGCTGCCACCGAGCTCGCACCCCACTGTCATTGGTGTTAGTTGATGTGGATTATTTCAAGCAATTCAATGATTTTTATGGCCATCTCCCTGGTGATGAATGTTTGCAGCAGATAGCGATGGTACTGGCCGAGGTGGAGCGGCGCGAGGATGATCTGGCGGCTCGCTACGGTGGGGAGGAATTTGCGTTACTGTTGCCTTGCACCAGTGTGCAAGGGGCGTTGCAATTGGCAGATAAGGTGCGTGTCGCCCTTAAGGCGCTGGCTATTCCCCACCATAAATCGTTGGTTTCTAGCAAGGTCACCTGCAGCTTTGGGGTCGCTACATTAGTGCCTGACAGCACAACCAGCATTGCAGAGTTAATCCAAAAAGCGGATGCGGCCCTTTATCAGGCCAAGCATAATGGGCGGGATCGTATCGAGGTTGCCTTGATGGGTAAGGCGGCCTGATTTTCACATGACAGATTTCAAGAGGTTGTCTATGCAATGTCATCGTATCGAAGAGCTGTTGGAGTTGTTGCAGCCTGCCTGGATCAAGGAACAGGATCTCAGCTTGGTGCAATTTATCGCCAAGCTAGCGGCAGAAGCAGGTTATCAAGGCGATCTGGCCGAGTTAACCGACGATATGCTGATTTATCACCTCAAAATGCGAGAGTCTGACAAACAAGCGATGATCCCTGGGCTAGCCAAAGATCATGTCCCCGATTTTAAAGAGGCGTTGCTCAAAGCGCGCGGTATCAAGTAAGGGGGGTTGTGGCCCCCTTTGCTGTTGATGGTGTGAATCCAGACTCGGCGTCTCGCTCTTTCCCCTAACGTTTTGGTTTAGCCCGTGATCATCGCCGCGCTCGTTACACGATGGTGATCATGGGAGAACTGTTGTTACCTGCTGCTTACTTATTGCGACCTGTGGCCTGCAATACCCAGTTGGGTGCGCAGAATATGGGTGGTTTCCTCCACGGCTTGCCAGTCGGCCCCAGTGATAGTGACATGGCCCATCTTGCGGTTGGGGCGAGGATCGACTTTACCGTAGAGGTGCAAATGCAGGCCGGGCAGCGCCAGCAAGCTAGGCCAGTTTGGTGTCCCTGCTTGCCACACATCCCCCAGCAGGTTAATCAGCATGGCTGGCCGCACCCTGATGTGAGCAGGTAAGGGCAGATCGCATAGGGCCCGCACTTGCAGCTCGAACTGACAGCAATCGGCGTTGTCGAGACTCGGGTGGCCCGAGTTGTGGGGACGGGGCGCCAGCTCGTTAACCAAGAGCTGCCCTGCTACCAGAAAGAACTCCACCGTCAGCACCCCCACATAGTCGAGGGCGGCGATCAGTCGCTCGGCGATCGTCTTGGCCTCACGCTCCAGCCCCGGTGCGTTGGCTGGGGAGCGGGTCTGATCCAAAATACCGCCGCTATGCCAGTTCTGCACCAGCGGCAGGGCACTGACGGCGCCGCTCGGGTTGCGGGCGAGGGTCAGCGCAAATTCCCCCTCCAACGCTAGCTTCTGTTCCAGTACACAAGGGGCGTTGCTGGTGGCCAAGGCTGTCACCAGTTCATCCCAATTGGCAATCTGCCACTGCCCCTTGCCGTCATACCCCTCGCGGGCGGTTTTTAGGATGGCGGGAAAGAGGTCGCTGGCCTGTGCGGGGATCGGCTCGTTTGGCAACAGCGCTAGGTGAGGGGCGAGGGGAATGCCGAGACTGGCCAACAAGGCTTTCTCTTCACGGCGATCCTGACAGATGCCCACCGCGCTAGCGGCGGGACGAACTGGTTTATGCTGGGCCAGCAGGGCAAGGGTGGTGGCAGGCACGTTTTCGAACTCGCAGCTGATGGCGGCGCAGCGGTTGGCCAGTTCCTGCAAGGCGGCCGGGTCATCGTAGGGGGCAACAAGATGATGATCGGCAGCGGCGCCAGCGATGCTGGCCGGATCTGGGTCCAGTACCACCACTTTATAACCGAGGCGGTGAGCCGCCATGACGAAGTAGCGGCCGAGTTGACCGCCGCCGAGCATACCGAGAGTGGCGGGCGGTATTATCATGTCGGCTCCTCCAGTTGCAGCGCCAGCACCCGATCGCGCTCGTGGCGACGAAAATCATCCAGTTGCAGCCGGTAGCGGGGGGCATGGTCATCTTGGGCGACCGACAGCAGGGAAACCGCGAACAGGGCGGCGTTGGCAGCCCCTGCTTCGCCAATGGCGAAGGTGGCGACCGGTACCCCCTTGGGCATCTGGACAATGGAGAGCAGCGAATCCATCCCTTTGAGCTGACGTGAAGGAATCGGCACCCCCAGTACAGGCAGGGTCGTCTTGGCGGCAACCATGCCTGGCAGATGGGCGGCGCCACCGGCTCCCGCAATGATGGCGCGCAGCCCCCGTGTGCGGGCGTTGGCGGCGTACTCGAACAGCAGATCTGGGGTGCGATGAGCCGAGACTACCCGAGCCTCGTAGGGAACTCCATGTTCTTTGAGGATGCGGGCGGCAGCTTGCATGACCGGCCAATCGGAGTCGGAGCCCATGACTAGGCCAATCAGGGGAGGGGTCGTCATTCGTTCGGTTTCCTTGATACTAAACGTGAGGAGGGGTGGGGAATAACAAGAGCCGATGCGTCGGCTCAGAATTTTTCGGGCCGCACAATGTCGACCGCTTGCAGAAAGGCGATCATGGCGTAGTGGGGGTAATAGCGCTCCTGCAGATGGGCTAGTAGTCGCTCCGCCTGTTCGCGGCTACAAATGGCCTCTAATCTGATATTGCCGCTTTCGCTCCAGCTAGCGTTGCGCTCGCCATGATCGCCGCGACCACGGGCGTCGGTGATGGTATAGCCCCGCAACCCTTCTTGGGTCAGGCTGCGCAGCAGGGTCGGCTCCAGTGTCGCCTCGGTGATGACGGTGAGCAGGGTGCGCGTCTCGGTCTGCATGTGGCTACTCCATAAAGTGGTGGGCCCAGCTGTGGTAGAGCGGGATCCCAAGCATGATGTTGAACGGAAAGGTGATCCCCAGTACGGCGCTGAGCGAGAGACCAGGATTCGCCTGTGGCAGGGCGATCCGCAGGGTTGCCGGCACAGCAATATAGGAGGCGCTCGCCGCTAGGGTCGCCAGCAGTGTTAGGCCTCCTAGGGAGAGCCCCAGTAACTGACCGGTTGCCAGCCCGAGTAGGGCAGAGGCGAGCGGCATCAAGAGCGCAAAGCCGAGCAAGAACAGGCCGTGGCGGCGCAGATCCTGACATTGACGAGCGACGATCAATCCCATCTCTAACAGAAACAGCGCCAGCGCCCCCTTAAACAGGTCGACAAACAGTGGCTTCAGGGGGGCAACCCCCTGCGGGCCAGCTAAATAGCCAATGGCCATGCCTCCTAGCAGTAAGGTGACCCCCTTACCGAGGAAGGTTTCGTGAGCCAGCATGCGCCAGCGGGTCTCGCGGCTGATCCCCCGAGCCAGCACGATGCCCGCCACAATAGCCGGGATCTCCATGACCGCGAGGAAGATCGAGAGCTGAGATTCGAAGTGGATGCCCCGTTCGGTCAGCCAGTTAACCCCGACGGCGAAGGTCGCCACGCTGACCGAACCATAGTGAGCGGCAGTGGCGGCGGCATCTACACGGTTCATCTTGAGGCGCAGCACCACAAAGCCGAGTAGGGTCTGCACGACCCCGAGCAGGATCACCAGCGCAAGTTGTGGCAGAAGGGGCTGTAAGGGTTGTTGGGCGAGGCCGATGCCGCCTTTTAGACCAATTGCCAGCAGCAAGAAGAGCGAGAGCGTATCGTAAAGGGCTGGCGGTAGTTTTAGCTCCGATCGCGCTAGACCGGCTAGCAGCCCAAACATAAAGAAGAGAACAACGATATCTAGCATGATGACTCGCAGGGGGCGTGCAGATAGTGGTTGCATGCTAGGGCGCGTGATGGTTCGATAAAATCAGATTTTCACTGATGGTTGTTCGGTAAAAACTGATAGAGGTCGACATGCTCAACTACAAACAGCTCTACTACTTCTGGCATGTGGCGCGTTGTGGCAGCGTGACGCAAGCGGCGCAGCAACTGCATCTCACCCCACAAACCATCAGCGGCCAAGTCGCTGAGCTCGAACTTTCCCTTGGGGTGGCGTTGTTCAATCGGGTGGGACGACGTCTGGTGTTGACGGCAGCAGGGCAACAGGCACGAGCACAAGCGGGAAGCATCTTTTCGCTGGGTGCTGAACTGGAGCACACCTTGCGCCATGCAGGTCAAGAATTGACGATGCAGGTAGGCATTGCTGACTCGGTTCCCCGTGCGCTGGCGTTCGAACTGCTGGCCCCAGTGATGACCTTGGCAACCCCGCTGCGGCTGGTATGCCATGAGGAGCGAGCCGAGCAGCTATTTAGTGATCTGGCGCGCCACAAACTGGATATGGTGTTGATCGATCGTCCACTTCCCTCTGACAGTGGTGAGCGTGGCTACAACCATGAACTCGGTAGTAGCCCCCTGGCGCTGTTTGCTAGCCCTGAATTAGCAGCACGGGCGCGTGAGGGATTTCCTGCGGCGCTAGAGGGGCTGCCACTGCTGATCCCCGGAGATAAGTCGGCCACCCACGATCGTCTGCTGGAGTGGTATCGCCAGCAGGGGGTGCACCCTCATATTGTTGGCCAATTTGATGACTCAACCTTGATGAAGTCATTTGGTAAGGCGGGCATGGGCATTTTTCCTGCCCCACTGGCCATGGCCGAGGAGATTACTCGCCTCTATGGTGTGGAGCGGATTGCCACCTTGGCCGAAGTCCGGCTCTCCTACTATTTGGTCTCTGCGGGTCGTCATCTTTCTCATCCGGGGGTGCAGGCGGTCATGGCGGGGGCAAAGGACAAACTGGCCGTACTTGATGATAGATAGATGTCCAGATGGCTATACATCCCCTGCTGCACTGCCTATAATCGCCCCGCTTTGGCGCATCATGCTTAATAGGGAATCCGGTGAAAATCCGGAGCTGGCGCGCAGCGGTAAGGGGGAACGAAGCGACATCATGGCACTGCCGTCAGGTGGGAAGCCGTCGCCTTAGGTTATTAGCCCCCAAGTCCGAAGACCTGCCAAAGTTCATATTTCGGGCCGAGAGAAACCGGCCACGAAGTAGATGCTTACGCGACCTTAAGGATCTCTCATGTCGAAAAAAATTCTGGCGGCGGCGCTCTTGCCGACGGCGGCGTTTGCCCAGTCATTGACCATTCCGGTCAATCCCACCATGGTGGTAACCGCCACGCGGGTAGCCCAACCGGTTTCCAGCGTACTGGCTCCGGTGAACGTGGTCACACGGGACGAAATCGATCGTCTGCAAGCTCAGACCGTGACCGATGTAGTCAAGACCCTGCCTGGGGTGGAAGTGGTGAACAATGGTGGCCGTGGTCAGCTCAGCTCACTACGTGTGCGTGGCGGGGCCTCCTCACAGACGCTGGTGCTGGTGGATGGGGTGCGCAGTGCCTCTCTTACCGCAGGCATTACTGAACTCAATAATCTGCCACTTAATCAGGTGGAACGAATCGAGTATATCCGTGGCCCACGTGCCACGATTTATGGCTCTGATGCGATTGGTGGGGTGATTAACATCATTACCCGCCCCGACAAAGGGACCAACCAACACAAATTCAATGTTGGCGCCGGTTCTCATCAGCAGCGTCAGGCCTCGCTGAGCAGTGCCAGTCAGGTGGGCGAGGCGGGTCAACTCAAGATCGCGGGTGGGTTTGATGACGAGTCGGGTTACAACGTGCACCCGATAGCTGGGGTAAACGATGGCGATCGGCATGGCCACCGCGGCTACAACGCCATGCTGGATTATCAGCAGGCACTTGATAGTCGATGGGATTTGTTTGCGACAGCGCGTTGGTTTCGCAACGTCGCCCAGTATGACAGCTCGTCTGCCGCTTCATCATGGGGACCTGCAACCCATCAACGCAATGAAACATGGACCGAGAATCAAAGTTACCTGCTGGGCTCCCGCTATCACGATGAGCGTTTGCTGAGTGAGCTGCGTGGCGCCTTCGCCAAGCAGGATGCTTATGATTATCCCGATAGCCGTGGCCTTGACCAAGCTGATGCACGTACTTACACTCGTCAATACAGTGCAAATTGGGTGAACAGTTTTAAGCTCAATGAGGTCTGGACGCTGGGCGGTGGCGCCGATTGGCAGCGCGATATGCTCGATGATCGCTCTCGTTCTTATGGCTCGCTCTATCCCGCTGATGCTAAAGAGCGTGATAACACGGGTCTCTACGCTCTCGCTCAGTTTGATAACCAAGGTTGGCAAGCGGAGCTAAGTGGCCGCAGTGATGATAATGAGCAGTTTGGCCGCCATAACACGTGGCAAACGGGGGCAGGCTGGCGCTTTGTTGAGGATTATCGCCTGAGTGCTCGCTATGGGACTGGTTTTCGAGCGCCGACGTTTAATGATCTCTACTACCCCGGGTCTGGTAACCCAGACCTGACGCCTGAAGAGTCAAAGAGCAGTGAGTTGATGCTTGATGGTCAAACGGCTGGGCTGGCGTGGCGGGTCACGGGCTATCGCAACGATATTACCCAGATGATCCAGTGGGGCCCCAACAGTCAAGGTATGTGGCGACCGCAAAACGTGGGTAAAGTCCGGATTGACGGGGTTGAATTAGAAGGTGAGTTTGATATCGGTTGGCTCAGTCACCGCGTGGCAGCTGAATATAAGCAGCCAAAAGATAGAAACAGTGACAAGCAGCAACCACTGATTGCTCGTCAAGGCGTGAAATGGGTAGCTCAAGCACAGTGGCAACGACTCGATGGATCTGTGAGCTGGATCTATCAAGGGGAACGGTACGGGGACGCGGCTAATACCGTGGAACTGGGGGGATATAGCCTGTGGCATCTGGCGGTGGGCTACCAGCTTACCCCAGCGCTGAAAGCATCGGGTAAGATTAACAATCTGTTGGATAAGCACTATCAGACAGCAGTTGGCTATCCGGCTGATGAGCGGGCTTATTATCTAACGCTGGATTACGCGTTATAAGTTGCCCGCAACGGGCAATGTAAAAAAACAGGGGCCCTGCCATTGGCAGGGCCTTTTCTATTGGCGGCAGGCGAGAGTATGATCGCCGCCTTGCAGCAAAGGGGGAGCTCAAGTGGCCAATATTCTCGTGTTTGATTCTGGTATGGGTGGGTTGACCATCTATCGCGAGATCCGCCGCGTGTTGCCGGCGCACAGCTATTTCTACTGCTTCGATAATGCTAACTTCCCCTACGGTGAGCTGAGCGAACCAGCTCTCATCGCCGCCTGTTGCCGCTTGGTGACCACCATGGTGGCCCGCCATCATATCGATCTGGTGGTGATTGCTTGTAATACCGCTAGCACTATTGCGCTGCCAGCGCTGCGTGCGGTATTGGCTATTCCTGTCGTTGGAGTGGTGCCTGCGATCAAACCGGCAGCAGCCCAGACGCGCAATGGTTGTATTGGCCTGTTGGCGACGCCAGGCACGGTCAAACGTGATTATACCCATGAGCTAATCGCCCAGTTTGCCCCAGGTAAGCGGGTGCTACTGAAAGGCACCACAGAGCTGGTGGTTGAAGCTGAACATAAATTGGCTGGCTTGCCGGTTAATATGGCCTTACTGCGTGAGGTGCTGGCCGACTGGCTAGAAGGTGATAGCCAACCCGATACATTGGTGCTCGGCTGTACCCATTTTCCACTGCTCAATGACGAAATCCGCCAGCTGATGCCACAATGCCAGTTGATTGACTCAGGTAGCGCAGTAGCAAATCGGGTGGCCTGTTTGCTCGCTAATAAAGAAGAGCAAAGAGAGGGCGAAATGCCGAGTGATAAAGCAGTGGCTAAGGCCTACTGCTCGCGGTTAGATAGGGAGGCAGATAAATTAACAGCCCCCTTGCACGCTTGGGGGCTGTCATCATTAGAAGAGGTTTGATGTAAATTAACGAACGCAATACCGTCAGACGTTTAGGCCGTTCTCTTCTCGCTCATCCCGGTCTCGCTTATCGTTGGCTTCACGAACCTTAAGGGTGCGTTGCTGATACTCTTTATCATTAAGTGCCATGATTGCCCGAGTTGCATCTGCAGTTGGCATCTCCACAAAGCCAAACCCCCTACGCTTCCCAGTGGTTTTATCCTTCATCAAGCGAACCGAGATAACTTGCCCCTGTTCGGCAAATAACTCCCGCACCGCGATCTCGTTAGCACGATAGGGTAGGTTGCCTACATATAAGGTGCACGTCTCTTGATGAGCGACAGCTTCGGTTGCGCAGATAGAGGACTTATTAATGAGCAGCGGTGTGACAAAACCACCGATAGTGAGACCTAATGCAAACATGACTTCAACGTTAAAAGAGAACTGTAAGGTTTGTGCAATTATGTAGCCAACCACTGCTAATACCAGCGCAAGGATAGCTGCCTGCAAATAAACGGGAAATTTCGATAAATTCATCTTTAAAGACCTTTTGTAAATGAAAGCAAAAAAGGTGCAACACATTATTCACCACCATGGTAACCAGCTTTCTTTGTTGACGCTACCTTGGGCCCCAAGGAATCCAATATGGCATGTCGAAAAAGAGTTAATGGTGATCTAAGTAGTGCCTGATGGAGGATATATCGGCAAAGATTGTGGGTAATGCTGTAGATATATTCTGTATAAAGTGTTGGTAATTAAATAATTAAAAATAAACGCAATTTCTCTCAAAAAAGTCTTGTCATCGCAGAGCGGCTCCCTATAATGCGCCCCTACCAGCACGGCACCTAGCGCCACGCTGATGAGCTCGCCTCCTAGTGAAGCCAGCGCCGAAAGAAAAGCGAAATCAACCGCTTGACTTTCGAAGTGAGAAGCGTAAGATGCGCCTCCTCAACGCGATAAGCGTAACG
>NZ_PGGC01000141.1 GCF_002795305.1 Aeromonas cavernicola | reverse complement strand
CATCCTCGAACCCCTGCTCAAGGCGGGCAAGCAGGCGCTGGTGATGGTGCCGGAGATCGGCCTCACCCCGCAGACCATCAACCGCTTTCGCCGCCGCTTCAACGTGCCGGTGGTGGCGATGAACTCCGCCATGAACGACAGGGAGCGGCTCGACGCCTGGCTCGCCTGCCGTGACGGCGGCGGCGCCATCCTGATCGGTACCCGCTCCGCGGTGTTCACCCCGTTTCACAACCTCGGCATCATTATCATCGACGAGGAGCACGACGGCTCCTTCAAGCAGCAGGACGGTTTTCGCTACCATGCCCGGGATCTGGCGGTGATGCGGGCTCATCGTGCCGGTATCCCCATCTTGCTTGGCTCGGCCACCCCGTCGCTGGAGACATTGCACAACGCCCGCACTGGCAAGTATCACCATCTCACCCTGACTCGCCGTGCCGGCAATGCCCAGACCGCCCGGCAGGTGATTCTGGATATCAAAAACGTGCGGTTGCAGGCCGGGCTATCCCCTCAGCTGGAGCAGTTGATGGCAGAGCATCTGGCGGCGGGCAATCAGGTGATGCTGTTTCTCAACCGCCGTGGCTATGCCCCGGCCCTGATCTGCCACCAATGTGGCTGGAGCGCCGCCTGTGAGCGCTGTGATGCCTGGTACACCTGGCATCAGGCCGGACGACGGCTGCACTGCCACCACTGTGACAGCGTGCGCCCGCTGCCCCACCACTGCCCCGAGTGCGGCAGCAACGAGCTGATCGGATCGGGAGTGGGGACCGAACAGCTGGAACAGCTGCTTACCACTGTGTTCCCGCAATATCCGGTAGTGCGCATCGATCGGGACAACACCCGCCGCAAGGGGGAGCTGGAGACCCATCTCGGCGACATCAAGGCAGGCAAGTACAAGATCCTGATCGGCACCCAGATGCTGGCCAAGGGCCACCACTTCCCGGATGTGACCCTGGTGGGTCTGCTGGATGTGGATGGAGCCCTGTTCAGCGCCGATTTTCGCGCCGCCGAGAAGCTGGCCCAGCTCTACACCCAGGTGGCGGGCCGCGCCGGTCGCGCCAGCAAACCCGGGTTGGTAGTGCTGCAGAGCCACCATCCCGAGCACGCCTTGCTGCAGGATCTGACCCAGAACGGTTACGGCCACTTCGCCGATACGGCGCTGAAAGAGCGCCGCTTGCTGGGGCTGCCACCGTTCAGCTATCAGGGGCTGTTTAGGGCCGAGGCCAACGGCCGCGACGAGGTGCAGCTGTTCCTCGCCCGCCTCGCCGATACCCTGCGCAGCGCCCGCTATCCTCACGTTCAGGTGCTGGGGCCCATCAGCGGCTTTATGGAGCGCAAGGCGGGCAAGTTCCGCATGCAGTTGCTGGTGCAGGGGCCGAACCGGGCACCGCTGGCCCAGCTGCTGGATTGGGCGGTGAAGGAGCTAGAGGGATGGCCCGAGACCAAGCGGGTGCGCTGGAGTCTGGATATTGACCCCACCGAATTGAGTTAACCTCTAGCGCGACCATTCTATCCACGCCCAGTTGTTCACCTACAGGCCACCACTTTCGAGTAGCCCCCGCCATTAATTGGGGCATACCATGACAGCGCAGGGTAGCGAGCCCTCTTCGCCGAGCCAAATCGTGATGAGATCGGGGGAATGAGGTCGGAGAGCAACGTAAACTAGGCTGCATTGCTGGTATGGATGAAGTCGATAGCCTGTTCGATACACATAAAAAATCCTATAAAAAAATCAACAGGCATTTGATTTTCACACATCAGAAGGAGTGGTCAATGGATCCTCCACTGACCTTCATTAAGCTAGGAGCCGCCCCTTTTCATAGCTGCTTATTTGGGAGGGGTCAGGACGAGGTGCTCGGTGATGGCCTGATATAGCTGTGGGTAGTCATCTTCAAAATGGTGTCCTCCCGGCAGGGTGACGGTCGTGACGTTGGGTTGGTTGAGACGGGGGCAGAGGCGGTCGCCGTCATCGTCATCGGCTCCTTGCAGGCAGAGCATCGGCAGATCGCGGATGGTCTTCACCTGCGGTTCGGTCGGGTAGCTGCGGGTCTTGTGGGTCAGCATGTCGCTGACGTGGATCTCGAAATCCGAGCTGGTAGAGGGGGAGAGCATCACGGCCCCGACCAGCCCCTGACGATAGTGCTCCGGCAACCGGTTGATGACGAAGGGGGCAATCTCTGCACCAAACGAGAAACCGACCAGCAGCCAGCGGGGGCGCTGCCAGCGGGCCTGATAATCGTCGAGGATCCGCTCCAGATCGGCGGTCACCTGCTCCGGGGTTTTCTTCTTCCAGTAGTAGGTGAGGGAGCTCCAGCCCACGACCGGCATGCCGTGCAGCTGAAACTGGGCGCTCAGCCCCTTGTCGAGGGCCGCCCAGCCACCATCGCCGCTGAGAAAGATCACCATGGGGGCGTCGGATGGCTGCTTGACCGGCTGCTCAATCAGGCTCAGGTCGTCCTTGACCGGGGCAGCGTGCGCCGCAAAAGATGCAACGGGCAGTACGAGACTGAGTAACAGCAATATCAAGGCTCTCATTGGCCATGCTCCTATTTCTTGATCAGCCCCAACGGGCCGCGGTTAATCAGGGTGATCAGGTGAGTCAGGGTTCTGGGCAGTACCAGCTTGCTGCTGCAGAGCAGGTAGCGGGGTTCCCAGCGGGGCGAAAATTTCTCCTTGTAGCGTCTGAGCCCCTGAAAGTTGTAAAAACGGCTGCCACGGACGAACAGGGTATTGCCAAGGCGGGCCCAGTAGCTGTTGAGCGGGTGATCGTTGAAGCCGGACATGGGGGCCATCCCCAGATTGAAGCTGGCGTACCCCTGCGCCTTACCCCACAGCAGCAGCTCGACAAAGAGAAAATCCATGATGGGGGCGGTGCCGGTATCCAGGCTGTAGCGCATCAGATCGATGGAGAGGGTCTCCTTGTTGTCGCTGACCCAAAGGTTGGCAAAGCCGACAATCTGCCCCTCGTGCCACACCAGCGCAGCCGGGCTCAAGGTCAGGTAGTCAGGCTCGAAGCGGCCGACCGAGAAGCCCTTCTCCTTGCCCATCTTGCTCTGCAGCCAGGTATCGGAGACGGTCTGCAATCTGGGCAGCAGGGGGGCCACGGCACTTGCCTCGACCACCTCGAAGGTCAACCCTTCCCGCTTGCCCTTGGCGTGGCTCTGGCGCAGGTTGCGTAGCCGGCTGCCTGCCAGCTCGAAACTGGCGAGATCCACCATCGCCTCTTCGCCGAGCTTGAAGGGGATTAACCCCAACTCCAGATAAAGTGGAAGGTAGCGGGCAGAGACCTGATAGAAGACCGAGTTGGCATCGTGCTCATCGCATCGCTCGCGAAATTGCCAGAGCAACTCTTCAATCAGATCCGGACGGCCGACCGGATCTCCCATCACGATCCAGCTGTTGCCCTCGATGCCATACATCAAAAAGGCATCGCCAGCGGGGTGGAACAGCAGGGATTTGTCTTTCAGCTGGGCCAGATAGCCGTGGATCCCCCCTTCGCGGACGACCAGCTCGTGGGCGCGGGCCAGCATCTCTTCACTTGGCTTGTCACCGACCACGCGCAGCGGGGCCAGCAGCTGCGCGACCCCCGCCACAGCAAGCACTGCGACCACGCTGCCCATGGCTCGCAGGCCACGAGCGGCCCCGCCGTTGGGAGAGAAGTGAAACCAGAGGGCGTGGTCATACTCCACCTGACGGTAGGAGAAAAGCAGCAGCCACAGCGCTCCCAGCAGCACGGCGCCGACCGAGATGAGCCAGCCCGGGGTGAACTGGGGATGGAGCAGGGATCCCTTGCGATAAAAGAGCGGACGGCAGGGGGCCATGATCAGCAGCAAGCTGCCGAGCAACAGTGCTGACTCCCAGTCTCCCCCCTTGAGCAGGGAGAAAGCGATCCCCAGTGCCAGCAGCAACTGGGTAATGCGAAATGCGGCGTCGTGACGACGGTAGAGGCTGCGAGCCAGCAGCAGTAACAGCACCCCACTCACACTACCAAGCACGTGGGAGAGCTCCAGCAGATGGAGCGGCAGTACCTGCAGCAGCGCTTCGACATGGCTGCGCATGGTCGGGATCATCCCAGAGCAGAGCAGCAGACTGCCGGCGGCGAAGGTCCCCATGCTGATCAGGGTGGGCAGAAATTCGCGTACTGCACTCATCAGCCCCTGTAGCCGCTGCCAGCGAGCCTTCTGCTGCAACATTTCCTGACTGGTAAAGAGCAGCAGGGCGCAGAGGAAAGGCAGCACGTAATAGATGCAGCGGTAGAGCAGCAGTGAGGCGAGCAGCTTGTCGGCCGGCAAGTAGTTGACCAACAGCAGGCTCATGCTCGCTTCAACGACCCCGATCCCGCCCGGCACATGGGCCAGTACCCCGAGGAAGCTGGCCAGCACGAAAGCGCTAAGCAGCACGGGATAGGGTACGCTCTGGGCGGGCAGCAGCACAAACAGCACGGCGGCAGCGGCCATCCAGTCGGCCAGCGCGACCAGCAGTTGTAGCAGGCGCACTCTGAAGCTGGGCAGAGTCAGCGTGTGTTTCCGCCAGGAGAGACGGGGGGTAGGCCAGCAGAGGTAGCAGGCCACCAACAGCAGAGCCATCGCGCCCGCCAGCTTGAGCAGGGTATCTGCCCACTGTGGCCAGTCAGGCTGCAACTGTGACACATCGCAGGTCAATAGGGCACCACCTCCCCACGCCAGCAAGCCGAGGAAAAAGGTGATGGAACAGAACAGTACCACGCGGGCCACCTCCCCGGTGGCAAGCCCCAGCGCGGAGTAGAGCCGGTAGCGTACCGAGGTGCCGGTCAGCAGGGCAAATCCCAGGGTATTGGAGAAGGTATAGGCGATAAAGGAGGTGATACTGACCTGTTGCCAGGGAAGGCGCTTGCCCAGCGCACGGAGCGCCAGCATGTCATAGCTGCAGAGAAGGCCATAACTGAACACGGTCAGCAACAGGGCACCTGCCAGCCGTGGCAGGGGTTGGGACCAGATGGTCACACGAATATCGTGCCAGTGCCATGCCTGGGTCAGGTGATACAGCACGGCCAGTGCGGTGCCAAGCAGCAGCAAGCTGCACACGGGGCCGAGCCATTTAAGCAGATGACGCCACATGCCATATTCCTGTGGTCATTGACCGCTTCCCGCAAAGGGGGAGCCGGGTCGTGAATCCGGTTGGGACGGGTGAGGCACTCGCCAGGAAAATATCGGGAAGAGATGGAAAGGGAGGCGTCAGCCTCCCTTGGTGTTATCCAGTGACCGGTTGGATCACTTGGTTTTCGGCGCGACTTTGACGGCAGGGGTCTTGGCGTGGGTGGTTTTATGGTGTTTTTTCACCACCTTGGTCTGGGTCGCCTGCGGTGTGGCTGTCTTGGTCGGGGTGGCCGCCATGGTGAAACCGGAGGTGAGGGCGAAGACGGCAGCCAAGGTCAGGGGAATGATCTTTTTCATGGTCAATTTCCTTATTCGGGTTGATGTTATGGAGCGTTCTCCATGACAGTCATCCTATGACGGTTGCGGCGGTCCTTCAGTGAGCGGTTGGTGACGGTTTGTATCCAAATGTACAGGCAGGGTGAGGCAGAAGCGGGCGCCGTGGTCACTGGCCAGCAGCACCACTTCGCCCCCGTGATGACGGGCAATGCTGCGCACGATGGCCAGTCCCAGCCCGGTGCCACCGGTGCGACGATCCCGGCTCTGATCAAGGCGCACGAACGGTTCGAATATCTGGGATGCCTGCGCCGGATCGATCCCTGGTCCATCGTCACTCACCTCCAGCAGGTAGTTATCCTGCAAGCGTGAAAGCGAGAGAGTGACCCAGTTTTCGGCATAACGCAGGGCGTTGCCGATCAGGTTCTCCACCGCGCGGATCAGCAGACACTGATCGCCGCACCAGGGCATGTAGCGTGGCGGCAGATCGAGGGTGCCAGCGCCTGCCAGTCGCCAAGATGCGCTTGTGCCCAGTGACTGAGCTCCAGCTCGTCCCGCTGCAACGGCAGCTCCGGCCTATCCAGCTTGGCATAGGTGAGCATCTCTTCGATCAGGGCGTCCAGCGCCCCCAGATCCCGTTCCAGCGCCAACTGTTCTTGCTCGGTAGGGGCCCGTTCCAGCATGGCGAGTCGATAGCGCAACCGGACCAGCGGGGTGCGCAACTCGTGGGCGATGGCATCGGTCAGTTGCTTGCGGCTGGCAATCATGGCCTGCAATTGGGTCGCCATTTGATCGAAGGTGCGTCCCACCCGGGCCAGACTGCTGCCCGGCGGCAGATTGGTTCGACAAGAGAGATCCCCATCGCCTACGCAACGTGCGGTCTGCTCCAGCTGCTGCAAACCGTGCCAGTGAGGACGCTGCCAGAGTAGAATGGGCAGGCCGAGGGAGAGGCCGATCACCAGCAGCAGTCCCACATCGACCCAGTGCAGCTCGTGCAGGTAGGAGAGATAGGGGACGGGGCCGACAATCAGCACCCGATCGGTATCGGGGATGCGCTGCAGGAAGGTGTCATCCTCTTCGACGATGACAATGTTGCCAGCGGCCAGAAAGGCCTGATCCTCGCTGGCCAGGGGCTGGCGCGCCAGCTCGCCGATCTTGAGGGGGAGGGTAAACTGACTGCTCTGCTCGGCCAGTCGATCGGGCCAGCGCTCGGGCGGGGTTCTTGCCAACTCGCCGGTCAACAGGCCAAGAGAGCCCTGCATCATGCGTTCGAGATAGCGATCGCCGGCTCGCTCGGTGGTCACCTGATAGACCACGCCAACCAGCAGGATGGCGAGGGTGAAGCAGCCGATCAGCAACAGATAGAACTGGATAAAGAGGCGGCGCATGGCAGTGCTCCCGAAAGAGGGTTATTCCCAAGCGTGGGGGACAAACAGGTAGCCTTTCTGGCGCACCGTCTTGATCCGGGTCGGGTTATCGGGGTTATCACCCAGTTTTCGGCGCAGGCGGGAGATGGCCACATCCATGCTGCGATCCTGGCCGTCATACTCCCGGCCGCGCAGGCTGCGAAAGAGAGCTTCCCGACTCAAGATTTGGCCCGCGTGGCAGGCAAGCTCCCACAGCAGATCAAAGTCGGCGGTCGAGAGGGCAATGCTCTCGCCATCGAGCCGCACATCTCGTCCCGGGCCATCCACCCGCAGCCGACCAAATTGCAGCTGCTGGGGAACGCTGCTGGTGGCGACGGGTTGGGTTGATGTTTGCTGGTGTTGGCGAAACTGCACCCGCAACCGAGCCAGCAGCACAGGCGGTGGGGTGGTTTTAAGGATGTAGTCGTTGGCGCCCAGCTCCAGACTCAGGATCTGGTTCATGTCGCTATCCAGCGAGGTGAGCATTACGATGGGGCCGTCGAAGCGTGGCCGCAGATCCCGGCAGAGGGACATGCCATCCTGCCCCGGCAACATGATATCGAGCAGCACCAGATCGGGCTGTTCGGCCTCGACCCGGGCCAGCGCCATATCCCCTCTGGGCTCGAGGATCACTTCCATATCGTGGCGACCGAGCCAACTGCTGATGAGCTGGCCAATCTCGGGATCATCTTCGACAAAAAGAATGCGCTGCACAAAAAGCCTCAACTGATTCCAGTTAGGGCACGACATCAGCCAGCATAACAATGGCGTGGGATAAATAAACATAAAACACTTGGCAATGGCGCATGTGTGAAATAGATGTAGAGCGAGAGGATAATACCGATAAATGAATGATCTATTGACCAATCCTTCTGATACGTGAAAACCCGAGACCTTTTGATTTGTATCGGATTCTCTATGTGCATCGAACAGACTATCGACTTAATCCACACCAGCAATACAGGCCCAGTTTGCATCGTTCGGCGAAGAAAGCATCCTACTCTAAACCATGACCGGAGGCGAAACAGCCAGCGCTACCGCTGGCTTCCTACTAACCAACGCCCAGCACCAAAAGTAACAATGCCAGTCAGCGTCAGCTGACTGGCATTCACCACGACAAGGCGACTTAAGGGATTATTTGTTGACCTGAGCGCCCTTGCGTTTACTGATCCAGCGCCAGATCAGAGCGACCATCCCGCCCACCAGCAGCACCACGGGCAGATAAATGATGATGTTGAGAAATTGAGACTGATACTCGGCCGCTAATTTGGTGTGGCTGAGGTAGTACCCGATGCCAACCAACGGACAGATCCACATAATCGAACTGACCAAGTTGACGATGAGAAAACGCCCCTGTGGCAGTTCTGTCGCACCAACGATATAGGGATAGGCAGTACGCACAAAGGCAATATAGCGCGCGGTGATCAAGGTCAAGATGCCGTACTTGTCGAGCAAGTAGTACACCTTCTCTTTATGCCGATCTTCAACATGCGACATCAGGCGATGGTAAAGCTGGGTATGGCCAAGAAAACGGCCCTGCATATAGCCAAACCAAGTACCGACGAAGGTCGCAATGATCAATAACGGCACAATTCCGATCGAGAGCACCTCTTTGTTGATGAGTACGCCGGTAAGCAGCAACAGGCTGTCACCTGGTAGAAAAGCTGTCGGGATAAAGCCGTTTTCCAGCACTAAAAATGCCAATATCACACCGCAGATCATGAGGGCCATCTTGGGGTCTGACAACGTCGTCAGATCATGATGCATAAAGGCGTGCGCCAGTTGGTAAAACTGCTCCATACTTGCAAACTCCGCAGGTTAGCTGGGGTGATCGGCTAACAGTATGGCCAGCACTTTGTCGATGCGCAGGCCATCCATGTCAACAATTTCCAGTTGCCACTGTGCCAGTGACACCCGATCGCCGGTTTGGGGGACACGACCAAGGAGCAGCATGATAAGCCCTCCCAAGGTGTGATAGTGATGTTTTTCTTCTTCAGGCAGTGCGGTTAGTCCCAGACAATCTTTTAGCTCAGGGAGCGGGATCAAGCCATCGAGCAGCCAGCTACCATCAGCACGCTGAAATACCCAGTTGTTCTCTTCCCCCGCTTGCTGGAAATCACCCGCGAGGGTTTCCAGCAAATCTTGCTGGGTTACCAACCCCTGCAGCTCGCCATACTCATCCACTACCAGCACCATGTGCTCAGAGTGGGCACGGAAATGGTTGAGCAGTTCAAGGCCATTGAGGGTCTCAGGAAGCAGGCTGCCATCCTGGGTCAGAGCCGCCAAATCGATATCGTCCCCTTTGATGTAGGCATGGAGCACCTTGCTGACATTGATGATCCCCACCAAATTGGAGAGGTTGCCATTACACACAGGGAAGAAACTGTGGCGATGCTCCACCAGCCGTTGCAGGTTGACGGCCAACGGCTGAGCCAGATCCAGATAACGGATATCGCTACGGGGCACCATCAGTGACGAGAGGCTGCGCTCGTCAAGGCGAAATACGTTACGCAGCATGGTGTGTTCGTGGTCTTCAATGACGCCGGCTTGTGACCCTTCCACCAGCATGGCGTGGATCTCTTCTTCTGTGACGTTGGCATTGCCGCGCTGGTCAACTCGCATCAGCCGCAGCGTCGTATTGGTTGATGCCGACAGCAACCAGACAAAAGGGCGCGTCAGGGTAGCCAACCACAGCATAGGGCGAGCCACCAAGCAGGCTATGCGCTCGGCGTTAAGCTGACCAAGCCGTTTAGGAACCAGCTCCCCGACCACGATGGAGAGGTAAGTGACCACCACGACCACCGTCAAAGTGGCGATCAGGCTGCTACTTTTGACATCCAACCCCCACCCTTGTAACCAGAGCGCCAACGGTTGGGCCAATAACGACTCACCATAGATACCATTGAGCAGGCCGATGGTGGTGATGCCAATTTGCACCGCGGAGAGAAAGTGGGTCGGATTTTCACTTAACTTGAGAGCGATAGCCGCCGCGCGGCTACCACCGCTGGCCAGCTTACTGAGACGGGCTTTCCGTGCAGTGACAATGGCAATCTCTGACATGGCAAAGACTCCATTGAGCAAAATCAATCCAAACAGGATCAATATTTCCATACAACAAGCGCACTCCGAGTGGTGAATATCGCTGGCAGTGTAATGAATTTACCCGTGATGTGCTTGTGAAAGCAGGTGATCTCGCTCGCTAATTTCAGGCTATCCGCCCAGAAATAGTGGGATTGGTTGCTGTATGAATCTTTTTCTCTGGCCCGTAGAGACCGGCGCGATGCGCCTGCTGGGATGTGCCGATGAGTGAGAATAGGCTGAGCGTGGTTGTGAACAAGAGGGAACGACGGGTGACAACACCATGCCACCCGTTGATGCCAACGCCCGGATTATTCGGCAATAAAGCCTTGGGCTTCAATCAGGGCGACTAACTCGGTGCGGCTCAAGGCCGTATCAACCACGGCCTGATGGCGGCTGAAATCCACCTCGGCAGCCGTAATGGCCGGCTGAGCCAGCAGGGCCTTTTGCAAGCTAGCGGCGCAGCCCCCACAAGACATGCCAGAGATACTTAGTTCGATGATCATGGTCGTACTCCTCTTGGATAGCGTGTAGACCAGCCTAAAGCTGCCGCCCGCAGTAAGGTCAAGCTGAGCTAGCCCATCAATCCTAAGTAGTTCATCAACGCCGTGCCGACCGTCGTGCTAAGCAGCGACCCGAGGGTGGTCATGGCAATAATATTGGCGGCCAGCACGCTGTCGCCGCCCATGGCGCGGGTCATCACATAACTGGCGGCCGCTGTGGGGATCGAGCTGATAAGCAGCAATAGCCCCAGCGAGTGCGGCGCAAAGCCGAGCGCCCACGCCCCCAACACCAGCAGCAGTGGAATAAAAAACAGCCGGTTAGCCGTAGCCCATGCGGTCAGCCGCGCCCCGCCCCGCAGTGCCTTGAGGTTAAGACTAGCCCCGGTACAGAGCAGGGCCAATGGCAGGGTCATGTTGGCAAAATAGTTACCTGTGGTGATCACCAGTTTGGGCAATTCGATCCCCAGTAGGCCGAACGGGAGGGCAGAGAGAATGGCGATGATCAGCGGATTTTTCACAATCCCAGTCACTATCGGTTTGATCCCACGGTGACCGCCGAGGCTGCGAGTCAGGGTGATCACCGCCAAGATGTTGTACAGCACGGTGATCGCCCCCACCAAGGGGGCAGCGGCACCAATTCCCTCTGCACCATAGGCGTTTTGTACATAGGCCAGCCCCATTACCCCCATGTTGCCGCGAAAACTGCCCTGCACAAAGATGCCACGCTGACGCCGATCAGCAATAAAACGCGCCGCTAGCAGCTCCAACCCTAAAAAACAGATCAGGGTGCCGCAGAGGCCATACAGGATCAGCCAAGGACTCAACATGTTGGAAAAATCAGTCCGCACCATGCTTAGGAACAGCAAGGCGGGCAGGGTAACTTGAAACACCAAACGGGAAGCTGCCTCGACAAAGCTATCGGGCAACAAGCCCAGCTGTTTGAGCCAGATCCCCAGCAGCAACACCACGCAGATAGGGCCGGTGATCGAGAGAGAAAAATTCAGACTGGCCAGCAGATCCATAGTGCGCGTCCTGTGCGGTGTATGCTGTTTCGAATAAGCCGCGCGGTGGGGCCGCAGCCGACCCGGCATTCTAACGCCATGGGCTTGTATTCGCAGGGGTTAATCACAACAATGTGACCCATTTCTTACGCTGAACGCCCAGTGAGTCTCTTGTGAGTCAACCCATAGACCGAAAACTGACTATCCTCGACATTGCCCGCCTCGCCGGTGTGGGCAAGTCAACCGTCTCTCGGGTGCTCAACAAAGACCCTAACGTGAAACAGCAGACCCGCGCACGGGTCGAGCAGACCATCGCCGAACACGGCTTTGTGCCGAGCAAGTCGGCGCGGGCTATGCGCAGCCAGAGCCAGCAGGTGGTGGGGATCATCGTCTCGCGGCTCGACTCCAGCTCAGAGAATCAGGCGGTGCGCGGCATGCTGGAGACCCTCTACCAGCGCGGCTACGACGCCGTGCTGATGGAGAGCAAGTTCTCCCCCGCCAAGGTGCAGGAGCATCTGGCGGTGCTGGAGCGGCGCGGGGTGGATGGCATCATCCTGTTTGCCTTCAATGACTTGGACTATGCCGCCATGGCACCGCTGCAAGATAAGCTGGTGCTGGTTGCCCGCGAATACCCCGGGTTTTCGTCAGTCTGCTTCGACGATGCCGGTGCGGTGCGCACCATGCTGGCGCAGCTGGCAAGCCGTGGCGCCCGCGACATCGCCTATCTGGGGGTGGATGCCTCGGATCTCACCACTGGCCAGCGTCGCCTCGACGCCTATCTCGCTTACTGCGCAGCGCAGGGATTAAACCCACGCTGCGCCCTCGGCGATCTCAGTCTGCAGAGCGGCTATCGGCTGGCGGCCGAGCTGCTGACTCCCACTACCCAAGCGCTGGTCTGCGCCAGCGACACCCTCGCCATCGGCGCAGCCAAATACTTACAAGAACAGGGGCGTAGTGACGTGGTGGTGACTGGCCTTGGCAACAATCCCATGCTGACCTTTCTGTTTAGCAATGCCCTGAGCCTCGATCTAGGCTACAAACGGGCTGGGGAACAAGCGGCCCGCCAACTGCTCGGCCAAATCGAACAGGGCCATCCCCCGTTAGTCACCATCGCCCCCTGCCATACCCCATAAGTTCGTCTCACTGGATTACCTCGCCTTACAGAGTGCACAAAAAACACCCTTTTTGTGACGTTGACCACGAAATGGGAACGTTCCCATTTTGATCTCGGTCGATCAACGGCATGCTAGTAGAGCACCATAGCAATAACGCCCCAGCCATCAGAGAGAGCAAAGAGGGCGAGACAGACCAATCTCTAGTGGAGTCACAGAGGAAAGACCCATGTCCAAGATCAACACGCAGCAACTGGCCACCCTGATCGACAAGATCGGTGGCAAAGAGAATATCGCGACGGTGAGCCACTGCCTGACCCGGCTGCGCTTTGTCCTAAACGATCCGGCTAAGGCCGACAGCAAGGCTATCGAAACCATTCCAGCGGTGAAGGGAAGCTTCACCCAAGGTGGCCAGTTCCAGGTGGTGATCGGCAACGAGGTGGAGCAGTGGTACAAGGCGCTGACCGAGCAGCTCGGCGTCAGCGGCGGCAGTAAGGATGCCGCCAAGCAGGCGGCGCGCCAAAACATGAACCCGCTGGAGCGAGGCATCTCCCATCTGGCGGAGATCTTCGTGCCGCTGTTGCCCGCCATCATCACCGGCGGTCTGATCTTGGGTTTTCGCAACGTCATCGGCGATATCAAGATGTTCGATGGCAAGTCGCTCACCGAGATCAGCCAGTTCTGGGCTCAGGTGCACGCCTTCCTCTGGCTGCTGGGCGAGGCGATCTTCCACTTCCTACCGGTCGGCGTCTGCTGGTCTGCGGTCAAAAAAATGGGCGGCTCCGAGATCCTCGGGATCGTGCTAGGGGTGACGCTGGTGTCGCCGCAACTAATGAACGCCTACGGCATCGGTCAGCAGACTCCCGAGGTGTGGGACTTCGGCCTGTTCGTGATCCAGAAGGTGGGTTATCAGGCCCAGGTCATTCCGGCGCTGCTGGCGGGTGTATTCCTGGCCTGGGTTGAGACCAACCTCAAGCGGATCATTCCGGCTTACCTCTATCTGGTGATTGTGCCGTTTGTCTCGCTGCTGCTGGCAGTGATCGTGGCTCACGCCTTTATCGGCCCGTTCGGTCGCTGGATTGGTGATGGCGTCGGTTTCGCGGCCAAGGCTGCCATGACCGGTTCTTTCGCTCCTATCGGTGCTGCTCTGTTCGGCTTCCTCTATGCGCCACTGGTGATCACCGGTATTCACCACACCACCAACGCGGTGGATCTGCAGCTGATGCAGAGCATGGGCGGCACCCCGATTTGGCCACTGATCGCCCTCTCCAACATCGCGCAGGCCTCTGCGGTGGTCGGCATCATTCTGATCAGCCGCAAGCAGAACGAGCGAGAGATCTCAGTGCCCGCCGCCATCTCCGCCTACCTCGGGGTGACCGAACCCGCCATGTACGGCATCAACCTCAAGTACAAGTTTCCGATGCTGTGCGCCATGGTGGGCTCCAGCCTCGCGGCCCTCATCTGCGGCTTTGCTGGGGTGATGGCTAACGGTATCGGGGTCGGTGGCCTGCCGGGCATCCTCTCCATCCAGCCGCAATATTGGGGGATCTTCGCCATCGCCATGTTGGTGGCCATTGTGGTGCCGGCACTGCTGACCCTGCTGGTCTACCAGCGTCAGCAAGCCGCTGGCAAGCTAGCCCAAGCCAGTGCCTGATCCGGATGGCGAGGGCGACCCACGGGTTGCCCTCGCCATTTCATGTTCGAGAGATTCACATTACCGAGAGGGGGGAGACCCATGAGCCAAACACCCTGGTGGCAGAGTGCCGTGATTTACCAGATTTACCCCAAGAGTTTTCAGGATTCGGGCGCCCGTGGCACCGGAGATCTCAAGGGGATCATGACCCGCCTCGATTACCTCAAGACGCTGGGTGTCGACGCCCTCTGGCTGACCCCGGTTTACGTCTCTCCGCAGGTGGACAACGGCTACGACATCGCCGACTACTACGCCATCGACCCGGCCTACGGCACCATGGATGATTTCGAGGCGCTGCTGGCCGCCGCCCACGCGCGCGACATCCGCATCGTGATGGATATCGTGGTCAACCACACCTCCACCGAGCACGCCTGGTTCAAGTCGGCTCTGGGGGATAAAAGCAGCCCCTACCGCGACTACTACATCTGGAAAGATCCGGTGGATGGCGGTGTGCCGAACAACTGGCAATCCAAGTTTGGCGGCAGCGCCTGGGAGCTGGATGCAGCCACCGGCCAGTACTACCTGCACCTGTTTGCCCGCGAGCAGGCAGATCTCAACTGGGAAAACCCGGCGGTGCGCGCCGAGGTGAAAAACATCATCCACTTCTGGGCGAACAAGGGGGTGGATGGTTTCCGGCTCGACGTCATCAACCTTATCTCCAAGGATCAGGCGTTCCCGAACGATGAGATCGGCGATGGCCGCCGCTTCTACACCGACGGGCCGCGCATCCACGAATTTTTGCAGGATGTGAGCCGCGACGTGTTTGCCCCAGTGGGCGCCATGACGGTGGGGGAGATGTCCTCCACCAGTCTGGAGCACTGCCAGCGTTACGGCGCCCTCGATGGCTCCGAGCTCTCCATGGTGTTCAACTTCCACCATCTGAAGGTGGATTACCCCAATGGCGACAAGTGGACCAAGGCACCGTTCGATTTCCTCGAACTCAAGCGTATCTTCAACCACTGGCAGAGCGGCATGCACGGCAAGGGGTGGTCGGCGCTGTTCTGGTGCAACCACGACCAGCCGCGTATCGTCTCCCGCTTCGGCGATGAGGGCGAGCATAGGGTAGTGGCCGCCAAGATGCTGGCCAGCACCCTGCACGGCCTGCAGGGTACGCCCTACATCTATCAGGGGGAGGAAATCGGCATGACCAACCCCGGCTATCAGCACATCAATGACTATCAGGATGTGGAGAGCCGCAATATCTTCGCCATCAAGCAGGCCGAAGGGATGAGCGAGGCCGAGATCCTCGCCATTCTCGGCGCCAAGTCCCGTGACAACTCGCGCACTCCGATGCAGTGGAGCGCCGCCCCCAACGCCGGTTTCACCCAAGGGACGCCCTGGCTCAAGCCTGCTGCCAACTATTCCGCGATCAACGCCGAGGCGGCGCTGGCCGACCAGCATTCGGTGTTCTGGCACTATCGGGATCTCATCGCCCTTCGCAAGGCCCACCCCATCTTCACTCAGGGGGATTATCAGGAGCTGCTGACGGGGCACCCACAGATCTGGGCCTATGCCCGTCGCGCCAACGGTCAGACCCTGCTGGTGGTGAGCAACTTCTATGGCGAGCCGGTGGAGTTTGCCTTGCCTGCCGAGCTGGCCAATGGCGAAGGTCGGCTGCTGCTCGGCAACTACCCCGACGGCCCAGCACAGCCGCAATCTTGCCTGCTGCGCGCTTATGAATCGCTGATCTGGCTGGTGGAGTAGGCGATGAGCGAGGTGATGACGAAGGCCGCGGCAATCGCACGCGGCCCCGAGTGGCAGAAGATGGTGGCGGGGGCGCCCTATGATGCGGGGGATCCCGAGCTGGTTACAGCACGTGAGCAGTGCCGTGACCTACTGGCGGCACTGAACCGGGAGCCGACTCATTCCCCTGGGTGGGATGAACGGCTCACCCGTTTGCTAGGTAGCCGTGCTGCACGCTGCTTTATTACACCCCCCTTTTTTTGCGACTACGGCGCCAATATTCATGTGGGGGAGAACTTCTACGCCAATTTTAACTGCACCATCCTCGATGTCTGCGAGGTGCACATCGGCGACAACGTGCTGCTGGCACCCGGGGTGCAGATCTATACCGCCGCTCACCCTGTTGCCGTCGCACCGCGCATCAAGGGGGTGGAGTTCGGCAAGTCGGTACGGATCGGTCACAACGTCTGGATTGGCGGTAGTGTCGTCATCTGCCCCGGCGTGACTATCGGTGACAACAGCGTAATTGGTGCTGGTTCAGTGGTGACCAAAGATGTGCCCGCCAACGTGGTGGTGGTCGGCAATCCTTGTCGGGTGCTGCGACCACTGACGACGGAAGAACTAGCAGGAGTGGATGACGGTGCGGGATAGGATTGGAATAACGTCTCAAATATGTCGGGTGAGGACATATGGATCCGCTCGTTACACACTAGATCCCGTTCTGCCGTCGCAGAACGGGGCTGCTATCGATTAACACTCAGCGATCTACTTAAAACTCCGTGAGTACTTCAGCAAAGTTAGCCGTTCCACCGCCCTCGTTCGGATCGACGGGGCCACCGAGAAATACCATGCGATAAAATGGAAATCCGGCGGTAGTGGTCAATGGAATCGTCACCTTAAACGCCAAACTAATGGGGTCCGAAATCTGAACAAAATCATTGCAGGCGGGATCTTGGCATCCTAGCACCATCCAATTGCCCAAAGATCCCGCTAGTTCCTGACGCCAATAACCCATAAACGTAATTTTTTTAACTGGCACAATCGCCGCAGACGACATGGTGATGTGTGTGTCATAAGCAACCCACCCAAATCCTGGTGTAGCCAGGGAGTAAGTGACACAGGTGTTATCGTATTGATTATTGGTATTACCGTCAGTTAAACAACCTAAGCCTGCCGAACCAATAGCCAAGCCCGTACCAACCGCGATGATGCCCGGACCTCGCGCAACCGTCACCGGTGATGAGCCCTCAACCCCCCCCAAGCCTGCATAGACGATTGCCTCCCCTTCAAAAATACCATTGATTACCCCAACCCCACTGGTCGTCATGATAGCGTTGTCAGAGGATCGCCAAGCGACGACAGAGGTAAGATTCTGAGTTGAGCCGTCACTGTATGACCCCGTCGCCGTGAGTTGCTGGCTCCGCCCCTGTACAACAGCAGTGGGCTGTGGATCGATGGTAATGGTCAGCAGTGACGCAGGCGTCACAGTCAGGATTTCACTATTACTGGGTATGCCTGCCATTGAGGCACGGATGACTGTGGTCCCCACAGCAACGCCCTTTGCCACCCCACTCCCGGGGCCATTCAGACTCGTGATTGTCGCCACACCAGGAGTGTCACTGATCCAGCTCACCGCAGGATCATCGGTCACAACCTGGGTTGAATTATCCGAGAATGTCGCGGTAGCAATGAAGCTCCGAGATAAGCCTACTGGGATAGATGGTGCTGCTGGCGTGATGGTAAGTGCGGTGAGGGTGACATTATTGAACACATTCAAGCTGGTGCTATCCGTGACTTGATTCCCGTTAACCGATACCGATGCTGTGATGATGGTTGTACCCACGCTGATCCCCGTCGCGACACCACTCCCAAGGCCATTCAGACTGCTGATGGTTGCAATACTGGGAGCACTGCTACTCCAACTCAACGCAGGGTCATCGGTGACCACTTGAACCGTATTATCTGATAACCGCGCCGTGGCGGTGAAGCCGAGAGTCAGCCCAGTCGGCACCGAGCTGCTGGCTGGGGTGACCGTGAGTTGGGTGATCACCGCAGCACTGACCCGAAGGTCTGCTGTGGCAGGGAGCGATGTCCCGTTGACTAACAACGTCGCAGTAATGATCGCGTCCCCTACCCCCACGCCTGTCACTATGCCGCTACCTGGACCGCCAAAATTGCTGATGGTTGCAATACTAGGAGCACTGCTACTCCAACTTAATGCGGGATCATCGGTGACTACCTGCGTGGTGTTATCAGACAACAGCGCGGTGGCAGTAAAACCAAGGGTCAACCCAACGGGTACCGTGTCATTGGCGGGCGTCACCGTAAGCTGGGTAATAACAGCATCACTCACCATCAAGTTAGTGCTTGCCGTCAATGCAACCCCTTTAGCTGTCAGCGTGGCGCTGATGGTGGCCTGCCCCGCAGAGATCCCCGTAGCCACACCACTGCCTGAACCATTGACGCTACTGATAGTCGCAATACTGGGATCATTGCTCACCCAATTTAATGCAGGATCATCGGTCACCACCTGCGTGGTGTTATCAGACAGCAGCGCGGTGGCAGTAAAACCAAGGGTCAACCCAACGGGCACCGTGTCATTGGCGGGCGTCACCGTAAGCTGGGTAATAACAGCATCGCTGACGATCAAATTGGCACTTGCCGTCCATGGCGCCGCCTTGGTAGTCAGCGTGGCAGTGATGGTGGCCTGTCCTGAGGAGAGCCCAGTAGCCATGCCACTACCGGGACCACCGGTACTGCTGATGGCAGCAATAGTGGGTGCACTGCTGCTCCAAATTAATGCCGGATCATCAGTCATCACTCGCGTAGAGTTATCGGAAAACAGCGCCGTGGCAGTGAAACCAAGGGTCAACCCGACTGGTACCGTGTCATTGGCGGGCGTCACCATGAGCTGGGTGATGATGGCATTGCTGACGGTCAGGTTTGCGGTTGCACTCAGTACAGTCCCTCGCAGTGAGAAGACCGCACTGATAGTCGCAGTGCCTACACCTTGGCCCACCGCATTACCCGACGCCGTGATTGCAGCCACAGCTGGAGCACTGCTGCTCCACTGAACGTCATTCGTGATGTCTTGGGTTGAAAGGTCACTGTTTACCAGTGTTGCCGTGAACTGCTGGCTTAGTCCTAACGGCAAGCTAACCACGTCAGGCGTGACAATAATATGGGGCTTATTGGCGGTTACTTTTGAGCTGTTTTTACTGTCACACCCAGTGAGCGTGGCAGCTAGCGTCATGATTAAAAATATTGTCGTTAAATATGACCACATCACTTTCATCGCGTTGCCAACCCAATACACCACCGCATGATTAATGCTAGCTGCTAGTTTGGCTGATGGCGTTGTTTCATACATCGATACCTTTGGGTTGGCGCTCACTGAAAAAATCGTGCTCAACCTTCTAGATAGAAATAAGGATCAGCCCCATCATGACTACTCGTCACACACTCACGATCGCAAACCACCTTCAGCACTTTGTTAACGCCTCTGCAGACCACCAAAAAACAGCAAATAAATCCAATAAATAAAGTGTTTATAATCAATATATTATTACTTGGTGGCCACTGTAATGGCTATCAACTCGGGGCATCTGAACTGAAGGATCTGGGAGAAGAAGAATAGAAAATCGTATTGCCGCTCACAGCGTTGTGATTAGAACTAGGCACGACTAGCGATACGCATAAATGGGGAAGTCAGGATCAACGGTGGCAGCCACCTTAAAAGACGTTGGCCGACCCAGTTACTCACGAGATCGGCACAAATGTGATGTGTAACGAATAGGGTGCATCAACATGCACCATCAATGGATACAAACAGGAACAATAGCCCCTTGCTGCTAGCGGTGGCTAATTGAAAGGGCTAATCACCATTGGCTAGGAACGAGAGTTCGGGTACAGAGGAGGTGAGTATATCTGCGCAGTAATCCCACGTTGAAATACGATAGTGCTGGAGGTCTTCATCAAGGTGCACCCCATCGGATTCTTGATGAAACCAACTCGCAAAGCGAGATGGCGTAATTATCTGAATTTGTTCTTCAATTGCGTGGCTTTCCTTACCCTCTGCGAGATCACAGTCCTCTATCACTCGTAGTGAGTAGATATGACGAAAGTAAACACGACATAACAGCTTGGGGGGGAGATCAATACTGCGTGCCCGCCCCAACATGATGGTCAGTGTGTCCCCCCAAAGATCCTGATGCAGCTCTGCAACGACTAGGCCTGGTGGTAGTTGACGGGCTGGAGCCCAAGGCACGGCAACCTGCCGGATGACGTTTTTCTGTTCCATGATACACCTCGCGACAACTCATCCCCTCTCTTCAGTCTATCTGAACCGCAACACAACTGAGAACACAATCAAAATAACAATAAAAAAAAGCCGACGCTTACACGTCGGCGAACAAACTTGCTTACAACAGAGGATTCATAAATTAAGACACCCTCTTTGCTAATTTAGTTCCTTGCTGATGCCTACATTTCTGCACGCTTGAACATCAAAGTGGAGGTATCTGATTCTTCTGCTACAAAACGGTAGCCTTCGGCCTGAAAATCGGTCAGCTGCTCAACCTGAGTCAGACGATGCTTAATGATGTAACGCGCCATCATTCCGCGTGCTTTCTTGGCGTAGAAACTGATGATTTTAAACTGACCGTTCTTCTCATCTTTGAACACTGGGGTGATGATCCGCGCTTGTAACGCCTTTGGCCGTACGGACTTGAAATACTCATCAGATGCCAGATTAATCAATACTTCATCTCCTTGTGCAGCCAGCGCCTTATTGAGGTGCTCGGTAATCACGTCACCCCAAAACTGGTAAAGATCTTTGCCGCGAGGGTTAGCAAGCTTGATCCCCATTTCCAGTCGATAGGCCATCATCAAGTCAAGCGGACGCAGCACACCATACAACCCCGACAGCATGCGCAGATGTTGTTGGGCAAACGCAAAGTCAGCTTCGCTGAAGTCGTCGACGGCAAGCCCGGTATAGACATCCCCCTTAAACGCCAACAACGCCTGACGGGCATTGGCTGGGGTAAAATCGGGCTGCCACTGAGCAAAGCGGGCGGTGTTGAGACCCGCTAGTTTGTCGCTGATCTTCATCAGGGTGGCGATCTGGGCTGGGCTCAATTCGCGTGCCCGCTTAATAAGCTCGATGGAGTGTGTCAACAGCTCAGGCTGGGTAAAATGTGATGTCACCCGCGGCGACTCGTAATCCAGCGTCTTGGCTGGGGAAACCACAATCAGCATAACGTTCCTTTTCGGGTAAGAATCACCAGTTATTGATACCTAATGCAGATGCTCAAACCGCACCAGAGTGCGATAGCATAACGATCGGTGACAGGGCCTAAGTCGCGTTAACACGAGCGCCACTGTTGCCAATCTGACCAACATAAAACAGCACTGAGCAGTGCCTTTGCTAACGCCATCAGTGGCTCATACGCTGTTTGGATCAACCGCTTTGGCTTTGGCATCAAGTGCAGCGACCACTCCTCGGTTCACCAACTGCTTAAGGCTTTGATCCATGGTCTGCATACCATGCACCATTCCGGTCTGGATAACTGAATAAAGCTGGGCAATTTTATCTTCTCGGATCAAGTTACGCACGGCAGGAATTCCCATCATGATCTCATGCGCAGCAACCCGCCCTCCTCCAATCCGTTTAAGTAACGTTTGAGAGATAACCGCCCGCAGAGATTCAGAAAGCATCGAACGCACCATGTCTTTCTCTGCGCCGGGAAAAACGTCAATGATCCGATCGATGGTCTTAGCCGCTGACGAGGTGTGCAAAGTGCCAAATACCAGATGGCCCGTCTCGGCAGCGGTCATGGCAAGGCGAATGGTCTCCAAGTCACGCATCTCGCCTACCAATATGATGTCAGGGTCTTCCCGCAGGGCCGAGCGCAACGCATTGCTGAAACTCTTGGTATCACGATGAACTTCCCGCTGGTTCACCAAACAAAACTTATTCTCGTGCACAAACTCGATGGGGTCTTCAATGGTGAGAATATGGTGATGAAAATTATCGTTAATATAATCAACCATGGCTGCGAGGGTGGTTGATTTACCTGAACCCGTCGGCCCAGTTACCAGCACCAGACCACGCGGCAACTCGGCAATGTTACGGAAAATATCTGGGGCGTCGAGCTCGTCCAATGTCATGACCTTACTCGGTATTGTGCGAAATACCGCCCCTGCCCCGCGCGAATGCTGGAAGGCGTTAACCCGAAAACGAGCCATGTTGGGTATCTCAAACGAGAAATCTACCTCGTAATGCTCTTCCAGCTCTTTGCGCTGATGATCGTTCATGATGTCATAAATCAGCGCATGCACCTCCCGGGGCTCGAGAGCGGGCAAATTGATCTTGCGCACCTCACCATCAACCCTGATCATCGGGGGAACCCCAGCCGAAAGGTGTAGGTCAGAGGCCTTATGCTTTACACTGAAAGCTAATAACTCTGTGATATTCATAGATTTGTCATTCTCCCATCACAAGATCGCTAACGAAATATGAACCAGATTGCCCAGCACCTGTTTCAGGTAAAGGAACGTATCGCCCAAGCAGCGAAACAAGCGAACCGTAACCAGCAGCAGATCCAGCTACTTGCGGTCAGCAAGACCAAGCCGATCGAGGCGGTTATCACCGCGTATGCCGCAGGTCAGCGCTGTTTCGGCGAATCGTACGCCCAGGAAGCCGCAACCAAGATCGATACCTTGCGCCAGCAGCCGGAATATAGCGACATAGAGTGGCACTTTATCGGTCCACTACAATCTAACAAATCCAAGCTAGTTGCCGAACGGTTCGACTGGGTGCAGAGCGTAGATCGGGACAAACTGATAGAACGGCTGAACAACCAGCGCCCAGCCAGCATGGCGCCGCTAAATATTTGTCTGCAAATCAATATTAGCGGAGAGAGCAGTAAATCCGGAACGTCGGAGCAAGAGATTTTCCGCCTCGCCGAGCAGGTCTCCCACAGTGAGCGGCTGGTGCTGCGAGGACTGATGGCCATTCCCGAACACACCCGCGATGAGGCCGTTTTAGGATCCCAGATGGCACGTATGCAGGCTCTATTCACCGAACTTGCCCAACAATATCCAAGCGTCGATACCCTCTCGATGGGGATGACCGAAGATCTCGAACTAGCCATCGCCCATGGCAGCACCATGGTCCGGGTCGGCACCGCCATCTTCGGCGCCCGCGACTATTCATAAGGCAGGTTGGCGGATGACAGATAGAGCCACCTCTTTCTTGCCGCAACTTCATTCACAGGAGCGTTTGATGGAACACCGAATTCTGGCTTCAGCTGGCGCAGCCAGCACGACCGCATGTGTAACAGGAGCATCTGATGCAGCATAGAACGCTGGCCTTTATTGGCGCGGGTAATATGAGCCGCAGCATCATTGCCGGTTTGGTCAGAGCGGGCTATCCGGCCTCACTGATCACCGCGGCCAATCCCAGCCGCCCCAAGTTGGAGGGGCTGAGCAACGACTACGGGATTCACATTACCCAGTCCAACATCGAGGCGGCCCGCGATGCCGAGGTGATCGTGCTGGCGGTCAAGCCGCAGTTGATGGCAGGCATGCTAGCCGAGCTGGGCTCCCTTGAGGGCAAGCTGCTCATCTCCATCGCCGCCGGTATCACGGTAGCGCGCCTTGGCGAGATGGCCGGTGGCCACGACCGCATCATCCGCACCATGCCCAATACCCCAGCGCTGCTGGGTCTGGGCATGACCGGCCTCTATGCCCCCGAGCATATTGCCGCCCGCGATCGCGACTTTGCCGAGCAGATGATGCAGGCGGTCGGCAAGACCCTCTGGGTGGAGCAGGAATCCGGCATCAACGGCATCATCGCGGCGGCAGGCAGTGCCCCAGCCTACTTCTTCCTCTTTATGCAGGCTATCGCCGAAGAGGCAGAAGCGATGGGCTTCTCGCCCGAGCAGGCCCGCCTGCTGGTGCAGCAGACCGCGCTGGGTGCAGCCGCCATGGTGGAGCAGAACCCCGATCTGGCGCTACAAACCCTGCGTGAGCAGGTCACCAGCAAGGGCGGCACCACAGCCGAAGCCATCAAGACATTCCAGCAGCAGGGGCTGATGCCGCTGACTGCGCAAGCCATGCAGGCGGCCGTCGCTCGCGCCACCGAAATGGAAACCCTCTTCTAACAGGAGCCCAGATGAACACTGCTTACTTTCTGATTAACACCGTTTTCGACCTCTACCTGATGGTGATCCTGCTGCGCGTCTGGCTGCAGTGGGCCCGCGCCGACTTCTACAACCCGATGAGCCAGATGGTGGTCAAGCTGACCAATCCGCTGGTGATCCCGCTGCGCCGCGTTATCCCGGGCTTTGGCGGCATCGATCTCGCCTCCGTGGTGCTGGCGCTGGTCATCGCCTTTGCCAAGCTGGCCCTGCTCAAGAGCATGAATGTGCTGCTGGCGGACTGGCTCAGCATCAGCTTGTTCGCCGCGCTGACCGTGCTGAAGAAAGCGGGTTCGATGATCTTCTGGGTACTGCTGATCCGCGCCATCCTGAGCTGGGTCAGCCAAGGCCGTAACCCCATCGAATACGTGATGCATCAGCTGACCGAGCCGTTCCTCGCCCCTATCCGCCGCGTACTGCCGGCGCTGGGCGGACTGGATCTCTCGGTGCTGGTCGCCTTTATCGGCCTGCAAGCCATCAACTACCTGCTGGGTGACCTATTCGGCCAGCTGTGGTGGATGATTTGATGCCAGCCGTCCTGCAACAAGGGGATGAACTGGTACTGCATCTGGTGATCCAGCCCAAGGCGAGTCGGGATCAGATCATCGGATTGCACGGCGAAGAGCTGAAAGTGGCCATCACGGCGCCGCCGGTCGATGGCCAGGCCAACAGCCATCTGATCAAGTTTCTGGCCAAGCAGTTCAAGGTGGCCAAGGGGCAGGTCACCATAGTGCGGGGCGAACTAGGGCGACACAAAACCGTCGCTATCGACAGCCCAAAGCAGTGGCCGCAAGAAGTAAGCGCACTGCTCAATGACGCGCAAGGTTAATAAATCTACCTGCACAACCGTAAATATGAGAGGGATGACCGATGAAAACAGCCTGGATGAGTGGCCTGCTGGCACTGCTGATGATCCTGCCGCTCAAGGCGGAACAGATGAAGGAACTGGGGCCCTGGCTGGTGCACTACAACGCCTTCAACTCCAGCTTCCTCACTCCCGAGGTCGCCAAGGCGTATGGGCTGGAGCGCAGCCGCTACAACGCCATCATTAATATCGCGGTACAGGACAAGCAGAAAGTGGCGCAAGCCGTGGGGATCACCGGTGAGGCCAAGAACCTGACTGGCACCATCCGCACCCTGAGCTTTCAGGAGGTAAAAGAGGGGGATGCCATCTACTATCTGGCGACCCTCCCATACCGCAACGAAGATACCTATCAGTTCACCTTGAAGATCATCGGTGGTGGGCAGCAGCAGGCGCTCACTTTCCAACAAACATTTTATATTGATGACTGATGTAGAACATCATCAGGCTTTGAAAGTCTGTCTAGCCCTGAAATAGGTTTACACATTTTCGGCTAGTATTTCTCCACTCAGAACCCCCGATGTACCGCATCGGGGGTTCTGTATTTCAACCACATGATGTGGCCGCTCCGCGTTGTAAATGTCCACCGCCTCACGCACCATCTCCCGCGCTTGCGCCAAGTCCTGCGGGCCCCAAAGCAAGTCACGCCTCGACGACGGCTTCAAAGTAATGGGTCTTCTGGCTCCATCAGCGCAACTCCTTGATACGCTGTCCGAGCCGAGGGTTGGCATGCCAGAGCGCACAGAAGCCCTTGGCTCCAAGCCTACCGACCTTCTGGGGTGTACTCAAACGAAAAAAGCCCACTCTGTTGAGTGGGCTTTTCAATCTAAATTGGGTGCCTGGCAGTGTCCTACTCTCGCATGGCGAATGCCACACTACCATCGGCGCTACCGCGTTTCACTTCTGAGTTCGGCATGGGATCAGGTGGTTCCACAGCGCTATTGCCGCCAGGCAAAAATCTTCATCCAGAAAGCTGACGTGAGTAGTGATGTTGCGCTTGGCTTGTCACTATCACTGAATTTGAGTAGTTCGTTCACTTGCTACAAGGCCCAGAACACTTCTTGGGTGTTGTATGGTTAAGCCTCACGGGTAATTAGTATGGGTTAGCTCAACACGTCGCCGCGCTTACACACCCCACCTATCAACGTTGTGGTCTCCAACGGCCCTTTAGAACCCTCAAGGGGTCAGGGATGACTCATCTCAGGGCTCGCTTCCCGCTTAGATGCTTTC
>NZ_PGGC01000140.1 GCF_002795305.1 Aeromonas cavernicola | reverse complement strand
GGTCGAACTGCGCCACGCACCGTTCGCCCTGTGGATCACTGACCTGTCAGTCAAGGACCCCTTCTTCGTGTTGCCAATCCTCATGGGTGCCTCCATGTGGTATCTGCAGAAGATGAGTCCGACCACTATCACCGACCCGATGCAGCAGAAAGTGATGCAATTCATGCCGATCATCTTCACTTTCATGTTCCTCTGGTTCCCTGCAGGTTTGACCCTGTACTGGCTGGTGAGTAACGTCATCTCCATCGCCCAGCAGACCCTGATCTATCGTCAGCTGGAGAAGAAAGGGCTGCACACCCGCAACTAACAGGGTGATGAATCTTCCCTAATGACAAAAGAGGCGGCCTTCGGGGCGCCTTTTTTATTACAATGAGCCCCCTATCAATCCCTTTAGTGAACAGATGAGCCCAGCAAGATGACAACAGATACTATCGTGGCCCAGGCCACAGCCCCAGGTCGTGGCGGCGTCGGCATTGTCCGGGTTTCCGGCCCTGCCGCCGAACAGGTGGCCGAGATAGTGCTCGGCAAGCGCCCGAGGGTACGTTACGCCGAATATCTGCCGTTTCTCGATCAACATGGCGAAGCACTGGATCAAGGTATCGCCCTGCTCTTTAAAGCCCCCCACAGTTTTACCGGCGAAGATGTGTTGGAGCTACAAGGCCACGGCGGCCCCGTCATTCTGGACATGCTGATCCGTCGGATTCTACAGATTGATGGCCTCCGCCCTGCCCGCCCGGGCGAGTTTAGCGAGCGTGCCTTTCTCAACGACAAGCTCGATCTGGCCCAGGCTGAAGCGATTGCCGATCTGATCGAAGCCTCTAGCGAACAGGCAGCCCGCAGCGCCATGCACTCGCTACAGGGACAGTTCTCCAGCAAGATCCAACAACTGGTGGAGAGCCTGACCCGCCTACGCATATACGTAGAAGCCGCCATCGACTTTCCGGACGAAGAGATCGATTTTCTTTCCGATGGCAAGGTCGCTGGAGATCTCTACGCCATCATGGCGGATCTGGATGACGTGCGTGGCGAGGCCAAACAGGGCGCCCTGTTGCGAGAAGGGATGAAGGTGGTCATCGCCGGTCGCCCTAACGCGGGCAAGTCGAGCCTGCTTAACGCGCTGGCAGGGCGTGAGTCGGCCATCGTCACCGAGATTGCTGGCACCACCCGTGACGTGCTGCGTGAGCACATCCACCTCGATGGCATGCCGCTGCACATCATCGACACTGCTGGCTTGCGCGATACCCACGACAAGGTGGAACAGATTGGCATTGAGCGGGCTTGGGCCGAAATCGAACAAGCCGACCGCGTGCTGTTTATGGTCGACGGCACCACCACCGAGGCCGTCGATCCCCATGAAATCTGGCCAGAGTTTGTCGATCGCCTGCCGCCGCGCATCGGCCTCACCGTCATTCGTAACAAAGCCGACCTGACCGGTGAAGATCTGGCCCCCAGCCAAGCGCTGGGCCATGCCGTCTATCGTATCTCCGCCAAGACTGAGCTGGGGCTGCCGGCCCTGCGCGAGCACTTAAAGGCCTGCATGGGCTTTCAGGGCAACACCGAAGGGGGCTTTATGGCTCGCCGCCGCCATCTCGACGCGCTGGAGCGTGCCGCCGAGCGGCTGGTGATCGCCAAAGAGCAGTTGGAGGTCTATGTGGCAGGTGAACTGGTGGCCGAAGAACTGCGCTTGGCCCAAGAATCCTTAAGCGAAATCACCGGTGAATTTAGCTCCGACGACCTGCTTGGCCGGATCTTCACCAGCTTCTGTATTGGCAAGTAAGGTGGTGAAACATCAGCAATAAAAAGCAGCCAGTGAGAACATAAAGCATTGTAAATATTGAGCTTTGTTTTTTTACTGGCTATTCTTGCCTAATCGTATTTCGTGAGAATTTACCCCAAGCGTCCCCCGAACCAACCGCTCGGGGGACAAGGGGTACTCTCGGGGACACCATAAAGATCAGCGTCGACATCCGCGAACCCGACGCCCACGCCCGTTCGATGAGCAAAGCAAGCGTCATGGGGCCAGCGCTTCACGGACCGTCCACGCCATCATCGTGATCGGCCAATTGCTATCTTGGGGCAGTTCTGTCTTTGCGTATCTTGAGACACTCATCTTCTTGGCCTCTACCCAGTGCGCTGTTATCACCAGCTTTCCTAACATCGACGGTGCCACTATTTCAGCGACGCCTTTGTCAGAAAGGTGGGTGTCCCAGATTGCTACTTGCCGTTCTCTTACCCGCTATAGGGGATAAATGTTAAATACCGCCTATGGCGTGTAAATGACACTTACCCTCTACAGCAGGTAAATATTGATATACCTGTCATAGCGTGTAAATTGGAAGAACGCACGCTACCAGGTTGTCGAATCATGAAAGTAACCAGCGCCAAGCAGCTGAGCGCCTGTATCAAGGATGTCAGGCTTTCGCAAAAGCTCTCTCAAGGCAAAGTGGCTGAGAAAGTGGGGATTAGGCAAGACACCGTCTCCAGCTTCGAGCTCAACCCTGAGTCCACCAAGCTGGAGACCCTGTTCAAGATCCTCGCAGCACTCGAATTATCACTGGATATCCAACCCCGCAATGAGTCATCCGATCGTCCGGCATCGGGCTGGAAGGAGGAGTGGTAATGGCCAATCTGGCTGTCTACATGAACGGCTATCGGGTAGGCACATTCACCAAAGCAACCAGCGGTGCCCATCAGTTTCAGTACCATGAGTCCTGGCTGGCACAGTCAGGCTGCCGCCCCATCTCACTCTCCATGCCATTGCGCCATCAGCCCTACCGGGGCGATGAAGCCTATAACTTCTTCGACAACCTGCTGCCGGATAATCCGGAGGTGAGGAACAGGGTTGTAGCACGCTATCAGGCGGCATCAACCCAGCCCTTTGATCTGCTCAGTTGCATTGGCCAGGATAGCGTAGGGGCATTACAGCTGGTTACCGAAGGGGACGATGTTCCTGATGTCAGTCGAATCGACTACAAGGCCCTTTCCGATGACGAACTGGAGCAGATCCTGACCAGCTACAAATCAGGAATCCCTTTGGGTATGGTCAGGGAGCAAGAGGAGTTCCGGATCTCTATCGCCGGGGCGCAAGAAAAGACAGCGCTGCTCTATCTCGATGGCCGTTGGTACTTGCCACTCAACGCAACACCGACAACCCACATTATCAAACTCCCCATAGGCAAGATTGAAAGCCACTCCTACTCGATAGACCTCTCCCAGAGCGTAGAAAACGAATATCTCTGCACTCTGATTGCCAAGGAGTTTGGTCTACCCGTACCTCACTGCTTCATGATGCAGGTTGGCCAAGTCAAAGCACTTGCGGTGGAACGCTTCGACAGACGTTACGCTACAGATCGCAGTTGGATCATGCGCCTTCCCCAAGAAGATTTCTGTCAGGTATTGAATGTTCCGTCAGCACGGAAATACGAGAGCCATGGAGGACCGGGGATCACTGACATCATGAAAACTTTGCTGGGCTCTGCGACACCGGAACAGGATCGCTACCTGTTCATGAAATCTCAGGTCCTGTTCTGGCTGCTGGCGGCCATCGATGGCCATGCAAAGAACTTCTCGGTCTTTATTGAACCGGAAGGGCGTTTTCGCCTGACCCCTTTTTACGACATCCTATCTGTCTATCCAGTGTTTGGCGGCCGAGGCCTCAACGGAAGGGATGCCAAGCTCGCTATGGGCCTCGCAAGCAGCAAGGGAAAGAAGTGCGCCATTGAGCAGATATTCCCGCGCCATTTCTTCCAAACAGCCAAAGCGGTGGGATTTGAGCGTTCTGTTATGGAAGAGATCCTGACAGAACTGGCCAACTCCGTTGATGATGTGATTGAGCGCGTTACCCAGCAATTGCCGGCAGGCTTCCCCAATGCCATCAGCAGCGCCATTCTAGAGGGCCTAAAAGCCCGCTCAGCCAGGCTGATAAAGGGCTGGGATTAAATTGCCGGTATAGGCGTATCTTGGGACACCCATTTGTTTCCATCTTTTTGGCCTTGGCCCAGTGCGCTGTTATCACCAGCTTTCCTAACATCGACGGTGCCACTATTTCAGCGACGCTTTTGTCAGAAAGGTGGGCAGAAAGGTGGGTGTCCCAGATTTCTCGCCGCTGAACGCCTCGCGGCCTACTTGGGCGTGGTGCCAATACAGCGGCAATCTGGCAGCTCTGTACTTGGCAGGCCGAAGCTATCCAAGACAGGGCCTTCGCATATCAGAGCGGTGCTCTATATGGCAGCCGTGGTTGCAAGCAGACATAACCCCCATGTTAAAGCACTTTACGAACGGTTGGTCGCGTCAGGAAAAAGCAAAATGTCGGCATTAGGTGCAGCAATGCGAAAACTGGTACACCTGTGCTTTGGTGTCATTAAAAACCGCCAGCCGTATAACAAACACTACAGCCAAGTATCTTGCTAACACAGACGGTATCTACGGCCCTTCTCACATTGCAGGCGAGGCTCTGGCACTTTGCAAAATTGGTTTGGAGGTGTAGATTGCAGCAATTTACGGTTGTTTAGGATTAGAGAGTGTTGTTTAACAAACATAAGAATAAATTTTATAACCTAGGGATTTTAATGACCATTCAAGTCCAGTAGTATGAATGAAATTTATTTAAACTAAATCTGATTAAACGAATGGCTTAAGCAAAAAAGCAAGGCGGAACATATGAAAATAACACTCCAAAACATTGGTCCAATAAGTAAGTTTGATATTGATTTAGAAAAAGACTTTCATTTGATCTTAGGGCCTAATAATATTGGTAAGTCATATGCCATTACAATTGTTTATTTGATTGTGAAGAATATGATTTCTGCTATTCCGACAAGGCAGTCAAATATATTTCCACAGTATATGGATATGCGTCATATGTATATTGGTGACGCGATGAATATTAACAACAAAAAGATATCTGAGATCGCTGCTGACTTGGAACAACGCCATGAAATGGATGTTACAGAGCTAGTAAAGGAGGATATTGGTAGGTCTATTGGCGACTTAATTATCCATCAGCTTGGTAGCTCACTAAACAATACGTTTTCTTCAATGGATAGTTTAAGTAATAGATTTTCTATGGAAGAGCCGCACATTATTTTATCTGATAAGAATTCATCCTTGGATATAATAATTAAAAATGGTGAGCTGAAGGTTAGTTCATTTTTAACAAAATATCGCTTCTATGTTAAAAGAATAAAGCAAGCTCGTGAACCAGTATTCAATGGCAACAAAATAACTATTTATTATTGCACGGAAAAAGAAAATGAATTTCCATATGTTTATATTAATCTTATAGTTAGATTTATATTTGGTTTTTTGGGCGATGCTATTAAGGGTATTCGTAGCATTCACTATTTGCCAGCTAGCCGGTCAGGTCTTTATCAGGCTTTAAGTGCCTTTGGGCAAATCATTGCTGAATTGTCTAAAAACAGATCTTTTCTCTCAAAAAAAATTGAGCTACCAGGAATATCAGAACCAGTTAGTGATTATTTCATAAAACTATCCGATATTAGGGTTGTTAAGAAAAACTTTGAGGATAAGACTGTTAATGATATTGCAAAAAGCATAGAAAAAGACATTTTAAAGGGTAAGGTAGAGTTTAACCCACAAACTAAGCAGTTGATGTTTTACCCTGATAACACTAACTTAAAACTGGAATTATCATCTACATCATCAATGGTATCTGAGCTTGCTCCAATAGTGTCATATCTCCGATATGTATTAACTGCTTCACCAAGTCAGCGATTGAAAACACCCAAAAAGCATCTAATAATGATTGAAGAGCCTGAGGCTCATCTACATCCAGAAATCCAGATAAAACTCACCGAGATATTTTCAAAGTTGGTTGGTGCTGATGTAAAGTTAATTATAACATCACACAGTAACTACATATTTAATAAGGTCAATAACCTTATTATGTCCCAGCGCATGGATATAAATAAGGTATACTCAGGGGTATTTAAAAATACAACGAGCGGTTCTGTGATGCTTCCCCTTAATGTCGATGAGTTCGGTGTTGATGACGATAACTTTAGTGTGGCAAGTAATATTTTGTTTGATGAGAAAATGGATATAATTGAAACATTAAACAATGATGAAGAAGATGAGGAGCCCTCTCAGGTTAATCAGGGTGAAAAATTATGATTTCAGCTATTTGTGTAAACACAGCATTGTCATCCATACACAAGAATGTAATCAGTGAGCATGGCATATCTGTGGCAATAGATAGTTCATTTTATAATGCCACAGGCGTTTTAGATAGACAGAGTATTGCTAATCTAGCTGTAGATGAATACTACAATTCTCTTGGGTTGGCAAATACCCCCGCTTCTATCGACAATCTTGTTGTAATTAAACGTGGGAAAGACAAATATTCACTTACGCTTATTGAATTGAAAAAAGTTAAAAAATTATCCACCCTTAATTACGACAATATAGTTTGCAAATACAAAACGACGATTGATGATTTTATGAGTGTGAGATTTAATGCCGAGTTTAATAACCCACAGCATAAAATAACAGATTTTAATCTTTGGTTGGTTTGCAATCGTTTTAATTATATGGGTAATGCAATAAGTGATGCTGACTATGAACGCAGGATAAAATCTACGATAGTCGAAAAATTATTGCTTACTAAACCATTCAAATTCAAAGGGCGTATTGCCGCCATTACTCCAATGTTATATGACCATGCGGATATTGTGTAGTTGTGACTAGAATTTTCTTTTAGATGTATGTACGCATTTTTATGCCAATATAATTAAATACAATTTGATGATTGATACAACCAACTCGGCCTAAGCCGGGTTGGTTTTATCAAAAGGCGGGAAAAATCAGAGTGCTTCTAATCTCGCATACGCCGTCACCAGCCACTTGGCGCCGACCTCGTCGAACTGGATCTGTACCCGGCTCTGCTGGCCGACCCCTTCGAAGTTGAGTACCACCCCTTCGCCGAATTTCGGATGGCGCACCCGCTGGCCGAGCTTGATGCCGCTGGCGTCAAAGCTTTGCTGCACCTCGCTTTGGCTAAAGCGGCCGTACTGGGTGGGGCGGCTGACTTGAGTGCGCAGACGGATCTCTTCCAAACACTCGGCGGGCATCTCGCGGATAAAGCGGCTCGGCTTGTGGAACATCTCGCGGCCGTAGATGCGGCGGCTCTCGGCATAACAGAGGTAGAGCTTCTCCATGGCGCGGGTCATGCCGACGTAACACAGGCGCCGCTCCTCTTCCAGCCTGCCCGACTCCTCGGTCGATTGCTGGCTGGGGAACATGCCTTCTTCCACGCCGACCAGCAGCACCAGCGGGAACTCCAGCCCCTTGGCGCTGTGCAAGGTCATCAGCTGCACTGCGTCGGCCTCTTCATCGGCTTGTCCTTCACCGGCTTCCAGCGCTGCGTGGGCGAGGAAGGCGGAGAGATCGCTCATATCCTCCAGCTCGTCCGGGCGCTGGTACTGGCGGCAGGCGGTGACCAGTTCCTCTAGGTTCTCTACCCGCGCCTGGGATTTCTCGCCTTTTTCCGCCAGATACATCGCCTTGAGGCCGGAGTGCTGGATGGCGATATCCGCCTGCTGGTGCAGCGGCAGCAGGGAGACCTGCTCCTCCAGCGCGTCGATGAGATCGACAAAGCCGCGCACCGCGTTGCCGGCGCGACCGGTCAGTACCTTGTCATTGAGCAGTGCCTTGGCCGATTGCCAGAGGTTCTGCCCCTGATCGCGGGCGTTGCCACGCAGGATCTCGAGGGTGCGATCGCCGATGCCACGGGTCGGGGTGTTGACCACCCGCTCGAAGCTGGCGTCGTCGCCACGGTTGTTGATAAGGCGCAGGTAGGCCATGGCGTCTTTGATCTCTTGCCGTTCGAAGAAGCGCAGGCCGCCGTAGATGCGATACGGCATGGCGTCCTGCATCAGCGCCTCTTCCAGCACCCGCGACTGGGCGTTGGAGCGATAGAGGATGGCGCAGTCGGCGAGCAAGCCACCTTTTTCCTTCCAATCCTTGAGGCGGCCGACCACGAAGCGCGCTTCGTCCACCTCGTTGAAGGCGGCATACAGCGAAATTGGCTCGCCCTCGGCCCCTTCGGTCCACAGCTCCTTGCCAAGGCGCTCGGCGTTGTTGGCGATCACGCTGTTGGCCGCTTTGAGGATATTGGCGGTGGAGCGGTAGTTCTGTTCGAGGCGGATAGTCTCGGCCCCCTGATAGTCGGTCAGGAAGCGCTGGATGTTCTCAATCTTGGCGCCGCGCCAGCCGTAGATGGACTGGTCATCGTCGCCGACGATCATCACCTTGCCGCTGTTGCCCGCCAGCATCCGCAGCCAGGCGTATTGGATGCCGTTGGTATCCTGAAACTCGTCCACCAAGATGTTCTGGAAGCGGTCGCGGTAGTGCTCGAGGATGTGCGGCTTGTTGAGCCACAGCTCGTGGGCGCGCAGCAGCAGCTCGGCAAAATCCACCAGACCGGCGCGATCGCAGGTCTCCTGATAGGTCTTGTAGATCTGCTGATAGGTGCGGGTGACGGGGTCGCCGTACAGATCAATGTCGCCGGGGCGCAACCCCTCGTCCTTCTTGCCGTTGATGTAGCCCATCACGGCGCGCGGGGCCCAGTGCTTCTCATCGAGGTTGAGCGCCTTGATAACCCGGCGGATCAGCCGGTACTGGTCGTCGGAGTCGAGGATCTGGAAATCCTGCGGCAAGCCCGCATCCAGATGGTGGGCGCGTAGCAATCGGTGGGCGATGCCGTGGAAGGTGCCGATCCACATACCGCGCACCCCGTCGCCAATCACTTTTTCGACCCGGCCGCGCATCTCGGCGGCCGCCTTGTTGGTAAAGGTGACCGCGATGATGGAGAAGGGTGAACAGCGTTCCACCTGCATCAGCCAGGCAATGCGGTGCACCAGCACCCGGGTCTTGCCCGAACCGGCACCGGCCAGCACCAGCAGATTGCTACGGGGCGCCGCAACGGCATCTCTTTGCTTGTCGTTGAGCCCGTCGAGCAGGGTTGAAACGTCCATCACCACTCCTGTTTATTTATACAGGCGGCGATTATACGGCCATCCCCCTGCCAGACCAAATCCAAACTCGGGGCTATAGGCGCAACGCAAATGGAGGAGAGTGACAGCGAAGTCCAGAAGGGAGGTGGGCGTGTTGAGGGAAGGGGGCGATGGCGACCACCGCTTGGCCGGATGTGGTCCCTCGGGCTGGTCCACGCCGCTTAGTGCAAGCTGATGCTGGGCAGTGCCAGCTTAGCCCATCGGCGCTCGCAGCACCGGTTGCGGCCCCTCGCCAAGCCGCTCGGCCAGATAATCCACCAGCAGCCGTACCTTGGGGGAGAGGTGGCGGTTATGGGGATAGAGCGCCCAAATCCCCTCGGCAGGGGCGCGTAACCCCGGCAGCAGTTCGATCAGATCGCCACGGGCCAGATGGTCGCTCACGTAGTAATCCGGCAGCTGGATGATGCCAATCCCCTTGAGGGCGGCATCCAGCAGGGCATGGCCACTGTTACAGCGCAGCAGGCCACGTACCCGTACACTGTGGGGGCTACCATCCAAGGTAAAGTGCCACTCGTCGCTGTTACCCACTAAACAGATATGGCGGGTCAGCTCAGAGAGGCTGTTGGGCATGCCGTGGCGGGCGGTGTAGGCCGCTGAGGCGCAGACAAAGGGCACCCGCTGCGCCAGTTTGCGCGCCACCAGCGTGGAGTCCTTGAGGTGGCCAAGACGGATCGCCAGATCGTAGCCATCGTGCACCAGATCCAGCAGCTGATTGGTGAGGTTAATGGTCACCTCTAGTTGAGGAAAGCGCTCGATAAAGTCGTTGACCAAAGGGGCGATGCGGCTCTCGCCGTAGGCGACCGGCGCCGTGATGCGCAGCGACCCTTGCGGCACCGCCTGATGGCGCCCTACCGCCAGCTCCGCTTCGTAGAGGTTATCGAGCAGCTGGCGGCAGTGGCGATAGTAGATCTCGCCAAGCTCGCTGAGCCGCACCTGCCGGGTGGTGCGCAGCAGCAGCTTGGCTTGCAGCCGATCTTCCAGCTGGGCCACTTGGCGGCTGACTTGCGCCACCGACAGCCCCAGCTTGCGTGCCGCTGGGGTGAACCCCCCTTGCTCTGCCACGCTGACAAATTCACTGATCCCTTCCCAGCCGAGCATTATTACCTATCTGTAAAAGTGATTTGATATTTGGCCTTATTATCACCAAATCGGCGAGAAACTACACTCTCGGGCTACTTATCTGCCGTGCACCCTGCACAACCCAATTATCAGGAGATCCGTTATGGCACCGCTTCAAAGCATCAAGTGTAAAGCCGCCATCGCTTGGGGCCCCGGCCAGCCCCTCACCATCGAAGAGATCGAGGTGATGCCACCCCAAGCGGGCGAGGTGCGGGTGCGGATCGTCGCCACCGGCGTCTGCCACACCGATGCCTATACCCTGTCTGGTGACGACCCAGAAGGGGTCTTCCCCTGCATTCTCGGCCACGAGGGGGGCGGCATCGTCGAATCGGTCGGCGAGGGGGTCACCAGCGTCAAAGTGGGGGATCACGTGATCCCGCTTTACACCCCCGAGTGCGGCGAGTGCAAATTCTGCAAATCTGGCAAGACTAACCTGTGCCAGCAGATCCGTGCCACTCAGGGCAAGGGGCTGATGCCGGACGGCACCACCCGCTTCTCGAAAGATGGCCAGCCCATCTATCACTACATGGGCACCTCCACCTTCAGCGAATACACGGTACTGCCGGAGATCGCCATCGCCAAAGTAGACCCCGCCGCCCCGCTGGAAGAGGTCTGCCTGCTCGGCTGCGGCGTCACCACCGGCATCGGCGCCGTGATGAACACCGCCAAGGTGAAGGAAGGTGAGAGCGTCGCCATCTTCGGGCTGGGCGGCATCGGCCTCTCGGCAGTGATTGGCGCCCGTCTGGCCAAGGCGGGCCGGATCATCGCCATCGACATCAACGAGAGCAAGTTTCCGCTTGCCCGCAAGCTGGGTGCGACCGACTGCATCAACCCCAACGATTACGACAAACCGATTCAGGAAGTGATCGTCGAGCTGACCGACGGCGGCGTCGACTTCTCCTTCGAGTGCATCGGCAACGTCAAGGTGATGCGAGCGGCGCTGGAGTGCTGCCACAAGGGCTGGGGCGAGTCGGTGATTATCGGCGTGGCCGGAGCGGGGCAGGAGATCAGTACCCGCCCGTTCCAGCTGGTGACTGGTCGGGTCTGGCGTGGCAGCGCCTTCGGCGGGGTGCGCGGTCGCAGCGAATTGCCGAGCTATGTGCAGCGCTATATGCAGGGTGAGTTCCGCCTCGATGACTTCATCACCCACACCATGCCACT
>NZ_PGGC01000139.1 GCF_002795305.1 Aeromonas cavernicola | reverse complement strand
GGCGCTAAACAGCCCGTTTAATCTGCACCTTGAGTTAGCCAGCGGCCAGAGTGATATCGACTTTGCTGATGTGCTCGACCAGCCCTGCGAGCTGCTGGTGTGGTATCAAGGGGAGCTGCAACGCCGAGTGAGCGGGGTGGTTGCCGAGTTTATGCAGGGGGACAGCGGTTTTCGCCGTACCCGCTATCAGCTGGAAGTCAAACCGGCCCTGTGGCGGCTGGCATTGCGGCAAAACTCGCGGATTTTTCAGGCGCAAAAGCCCGATGAGATCCTCTCGATCTTGCTGCAAGAGAGCGGCATCACCGACTACGCCTTTTCGCTAAAAAATGACCACGCCCAGCGCGAATATTGCGTCCAGTACCGCGAAACTGACCTTGAATTTGTCAATCGCCTCGCCGCCGAAGAGGGGCTGTTTTACTTTCACGAATTTGAACAAGGCAAGCACCGCATCGTGTTTGCCGACCACGCGGCGGCGCTGGCCAAGGGGCCGGAGCTGTTTTTTAACTTGGGCAATCGCTCGTTGGAGCAGGGCCCCTATGTGCGCCAGTTCCACTATCGTGAAGCGGTGCGGCCAAGCGACGTGACGTTGAAGGATTACAGCTTTAAAACCCCGGCTTATGCGCTCTCTCACAACAAGATGGCCAATGGGCTGGAGCATCAGCGCGAGACCTACCCCCATTTCGATTTTCCGGGGCGCTTTAAGCAAGACCCAAGCGGCAAGGCGTTTACCCAGTATCGGCTCGATGCCCTGCGCAATGACGCCGCCCTAAGTCGTGGCCAATCCAACTGCGCCGCCCTGCTGCCCGGTCAAAAGTTCAACCTGAGCGAACACCCCAACAGCGCCCTGAATACCAGCTGGCAAGTGGTGAAGATTGAGCACACCGGCACCCAGCCGCAAGCGCTGGAAGAGGAAGGGGGCGACGGCCCAACCACCATCAGTAACCAGTTTTCGGTGGTAAAAGCGAGCCAAACTTGGCGCAGCCCGCTGCCG
>NZ_PGGC01000014.1 GCF_002795305.1 Aeromonas cavernicola | reverse complement strand
GTGGCGTTTGCTTGTTTGAGCCAACTATACAGGACGGTCTTGCTGACGCCCTCCTGGCGAGCAAGCTCAGCGACAGACATGTTGATAGGAGGCAACAGCTTCTTGAGCAGTGCGGATTTATGTTCATCAGAATAGCGAGTCATCGAACCCTTCTTCCGCCCCCGGTCTTCCATTTAGCGTGATCTGTTTAGGCGACAACTATCCTGACACCGGGGGGGAGCACCATTTTGTTAGCCGCGGCATACGCGCTGACCATGTGGATGGTGGATGTGCGATCCTCGCGGTCGTAGGAGCTGCGCAACGTTTTGCCATCGATAGCCACGAGGGCACCGTCTGTTTGCTTATTGATGGCGTTGGTCAAACGAATGAAGGCAGTTTGGAACTGCGCTGGCTTGATGCGAGAAATGATCCTAGCGATGGTGTCGTGAACAGGAATGCCGTTTTTAAACAACGCCAAAAAGATCAGTTCCATACAACAGCATGCATGCTAAGTAATTCATCTTCTACATTAGCAATCTCACGTTTCCTTACATCCCCCTAACTTGAGCAATCACTATTTCTGCATACTAGCTCTCCATTGTGATAATTAACTCACTAAATAAAACCACATTAGATATATACTCGCATGAGTATATAAAGGGGGTTGGCATGCAGGAATGGGATCCAGAAAAATTCACCAGTTTCGAGCAGTTATGTGAGGCAAGTCTTGCCACCATCGCAGAAAAAACAGCCGCTGAATGCCTCTACCTCTGGTTACAAGCACCCACTAGTCTGCTCTATCGCTTCCAACAAGATCGAGGGCTCATCACGCTCGATGACACACAGCTTGCCACGCTACCACTGCCCCATGAGTTTATTTCACACGCGGTGGCTAAAGGACAAATGATCGTGGAGCAGGTCTCGCAATTAGAGGAGTCCCATTCTACCCAATCTCTAGCACAACCCAAGTTACGCGCCTGCTTTCCTCTCAAGCGCCAACAAGAGCTGACTGGCGTCATTTATCTTGAGACCCACCGCCGTCTTGATCGGCTCTCTCGTCATCAACGACAGGGTATCCAGCTACTCACTCACTACCTGACCGCAGAGCTAAGCAATCATCTGTTGGCACGCCAGATCGATCTGGAACGGGGTCACCATCACCATACTCAGACTGACCTAGTGCATAGTCAGCGCCTACAAGGCTCATTTCTTACCATGCTGCAAGCACTGCACCACGTCAGTGTGAAGCTGTCATGTAGCCAGAGCGAAGCTCAGCTGCTCTATGATGCAGTGCTGCTGGCCCGCCAAGAGCTGCTGTTTGACCGAGTGGCTATTTTTCTGATCGAGCCCGATGGCAAAACCATGCGCGGTACTTGGGGAACTAACGAAGCCGGTGAACTGGTTAATGAGCAGCATTTCATCAGCCCAATCCCCAATCACCCCACCGTACAGGAAGCGCTACGGCGCAAAGACTATGTATTGGTACTAGAAGATGCTCCCCTGTACTACGAACATCAGCAAGTCGGCTGGGGCTGGAATGCGATGGTTTCTTTGTGGAATGGCCCTGTGCCTATTGGCTGGATCGCCGCAGATAATCTGCTTTGTCACCGCCCGCTCAAGGCCTATCAATGTGAAATTTTTAAACAATATGCCGCCATATTGTCTCAGCTGTTGATCAGGCAGCGAACTCAAGAGGAGCTCGAGCAGCTCAACCACCAGCTCGAAGCAAGAGTAGCAGACAGAACGATGCAGCTGGCAGCGACCAACCGTGCATTAGAAGAGGCTAATCACCGCCTCTCCTTACTTTCCCTCGAAGACCCTCTCACAGGGATTGCTAACCGGCGCCAGTGGGATATTACCATGCAACGAGAATGGGAATGGGCCCGTCGTCATCAAAGTTTACTGGCGGTGCTGATGATCGATGTCGATGAGTTTAAAGCCTATAACGACCACTTCGGCCATGCGAAAGGAGATAAGTGCCTCCAACAAGTCGCCGAGGTACTCAAACAAGCTGAGCGGCGCCGTACCAATTTGGTTGCCCGTTACGGTGGCGAGGAGTTTGTGATTCTGCTCTGTGGCCCGCTCCTGGGTGAAGCAGAGCAATTGGCGGTCCGTATTCATGAAGCGCTAGCGGCCCTCCGAATCCCTCACCCGACCTCTAGTGTTGCGGATTTTATTACAGTGAGCATTGGCTTTAGCTATCTCGTCCCTGCTCAAGATGGCACTTGGCAAAGCTTAACTGAACAAGCAGATAAAGCGCTGTATCACGCCAAATCACAAGGAAGAGCATGCACGCTGGCTTATGGCTAGTGATCTGAAGATACCCGCAGCGTGAGCGTACCCCGCGAGTAGCTCATGTCACCCGCTAATTGCCCTCTGTCGCGTTCATCCTTAGCGCCGCTTCCCGTGCAACGGTTCAGGAGAAGCTAACGCCGATAACAGCGGTATTGACTTGCCATTATCAGCGCAGCTCCCCTTGCACTGCTAGCCTCTAATCCATCACGAATGCTGACCTTGGGCTGTCGCCATTCACTTAGAGGATCGAGGGTAAAAGTTCGGCGTAATCATCAATCACAGGGAAAGCGGTAATCTGCTGCCCCGGCTGATGGCTATCTGGACGCTGAATGGCGAGCTGGTAACCAATTCCATAATCCGCCGCCGCTTTTAAAATCCGCTCACTATCATCGATAAACAACGTGCGGGCGGGATCAAACGCCAGTCGTGCCGACAGCGCCTGCCAGCAATGGGGGCTCTCCTTCGACCAGCCCAGCTCGTGGGTACTCACCATCAGGTCAAGATGATCACGCAAGCCTAACCGCTGATCCTTCACCGACACACTCGCGGGATGGGCATTGGTAAACAACACCCGCTGTTTGCCCGCTGCCTGCAAGGCAGCCAGAAACGCGATAGCGTGCGGCCGCCACTGGATTTTAGTCAGGATCTCTTGCTTGAGGGCACGAATATCGAGCTGCAGTACCTCACTCCAATAATCCACGCAATACCAGTTAAGCGTGCCATTAACGGCGTGATAATGGGTGTCTATCTCTATTTTGGCGGCGGCCAGCGCCATACCACGACGCTCGGCGTAACGCTGTGGCACCAACTGCTGCCAGAGGTAATTATCAAAGTGCAGATCGATAAGAGTGCCATCCATATCGATCAAAACAGTGTCTATCTGGTGCCAAGGAAAGAAAGTCGACATGAGGCCTCTTAATGGGTCAACCCAAGATGCTAACAGGGGCGGCATTATAACGAATTTTTCCGTTACGTTTCGCGGGCTTGTCCCGTGGTGTTCGCTCAGGGAGTCGTTTACTCTTGAAGCATGGTTTTTTAACGAGCTACCCGCCCCATGACTCAACCTTCCCCGCCTCCTGCTGTACCAATCTCTGCCGATACCTTGGCACAGGAGAAATGCAAACCTCAGATCCTCAAGGCCGAGATCGTCGCCCAGAGCAGGTTGTTCAAAGTAGAAGCTTTGCACCTTCAATTTGCTAATGGTGAAGAGCGGGTTTACGAGCGGCTACGCGGTGGGAATCGCGGTGCCGTCATGGTCGTTCCCCTGCTCGATGCCAACACGCTGCTGCTGGTACGCGAATACGCAGCAGGCACCCATAGCTATGAGCTTGGCTTTCCAAAAGGCTTAATTGATCCGGGCGAAGATGCCTTCGAGGCAGGTAACCGAGAACTGATGGAAGAAGCCGGATTTGGCGCTAATCGCTTGATCGCCCTTAAGCAGGTGTCGCTGGCGCCGGGATATTTTGCCAGCCGGATGGATATTTTGTTGGCCCAAGAGCTGTTTCCCGAGCAGCGAGTCGGTGATGAACCTGAACCGCTCGATGTGATCCCATGGCCACTGGATCGGATTGACGAATTACTGGCTCGCCCCGATTTTAGCGAGTCGCGTAGCATCAGCGCCTTACTGCTTGCCAGCAAATGGCTAGCAGAGCAGTCAAACTAAACCACACTTGGCCAAGGTGATAACACCAGAGGATCACACAATGCAGGAGTTACTGGCTTGGATACCTGGGGTGAAGGAGATCGCCCGTGAAGCGGGGCGTATTCTTCACGAAATCTACCACAACGGTCAGTTCGAGCGGCAGTTAAAAGAGGATGAGACCCCGGTGACCAGCGCCGATCTCGCTGCGGATGCCTATCTCAAACAGGCGCTATCGGCGCTTACCCCACACTTGCCGGTCCTCACCGAAGAAGCGGCAGAGGTGCCTTTTAACCAGCGTGCTAGCTGGCAGCAATATTGGTTGGTCGATCCCCTCGATGGCACAGGTGAATTCATTGCAGGCAGCGGCGATTTCGCCACCCTGATCGCCTTGGTGCAACAGAATGTACCTGTGCTCGGGGTTATCTATGCCCCTGAGTCAGACGTGCTCTATTGGGCGGTGCGTGGCCATGGCGCCTTCAAAGAGGTAAACGGCGAGACCTATTCCATCAGTGCCATGCACCACCAAGATGGCCAGCCAGAGTCGTTGGTGGTGGCCATCAGTCGGCGTCAGAAGCGGGAGAACCTAACCCGTCGCCTTAACCCATCTCTCAACTACGAGTTAATCCCGCTTGGTTCCAGCTCGCTTAAATCCTGTTTGGTGGCTGAGGGGGCGGTTGATTGTTATGTCCGCCTTGGCCCTACCGGTGAGTGGGATACCGCAGCGGCTCAATGTATCGTGGAGGCGGCTGGCGGTCGCATTCTCAGCTTGGCACTGCAGCCACTGAGCTATAACCAGACTGAGTCGCTGGCCAACCCCGACTTTATTGTGATGGGGGACCCCGCACTCGATTGGCATGAGATCCTGACTCCCCCCTGATCACTCGGCCAGCACAAGCGACCTCTGCTAGGCCTCATTCATACCATCCGCTCGTTATCTATAAAGCATCAGGGCCAACCTACGTTGGCCTTGATGCTGTTATCTTGGCTCGCTGGGTATCAATTCACTACCGCAACGTTGATGCTGCCATTGCCCTGAGTCATCCGCACGCGGGCGCCCGGCACGAAAGTTGGGCTCGCTTTTTGTACAACCACAATGGCTTCCCCGTTCTCTTTTTTGATCTCCAGCTCGACGCCATCGACCTGATTGAATTTATCCCCTGCGGCTTTGCCTGCAGCAGCCCCTGCAATCGCACCACCAGCAGCCGCAATATCACTGCCACGGCCACCGCCGATCGTGCTACCCAGTAAGCCGCCGACGACCGCACCACCAATGGTGCCGAGCAACGAGTCTTCATCCGCTTGGATCTTGACCGGACGAGTAGAGATGATGCTGCCGTAACTGACCGTCTGCACCTGCTTAGCGCGATCTCGGGTATACACATCGCCAGAGTAAACATCGCTATTAGCACAACCCGTGATAGTGGTCACCGCAACCATTGCAACAAACGTCATACGCTTCAACATAAGAGGCCTCCTAGGCTGCATGTAATGTAAATAATCAAGTAAACGCATTCACTTTATCCCAACCCATTAGTACAAAACATCTGCAATATGTAACCAATTATGTGGGGAAAACAGACCATGTATCGGTTGTAACAGGCTCAAAATAGATTCTTTTCCAGCACCAACCGCGACTCATTAGGCCCAAAATAATCATCCACCTGCGTCAGACGCTGATAATCAAGGCACTCATAGAGCTGCCGTGCCGGGTTATCGGGCGACACCGTCAGCCTCACACTCACTATCGGCACCTGCCGCAGATTCTGCTCCAGCTGTGCGATCAAACGCTGAGCTAAACCAAGCCCGCGCGCGTCGGCCAATATGGCGAGGGATAAAAGCCATCCCTGCGACCTATCTTGACCCACGGCCCCCAAGATATAGCCAAGTAACTGGCCCTGATGCTCTGCGACTAGCAGTAAATCGGGCCATAAATCCATGGCCTGGCGAAAAAATAAAGGGGGATAAAGCTCATCGCCAAAAATCTGCGCCTCAAGCTGCCAGATTGCCTGCATATCGCCGTGATGGGCAGGGCGGATGAAACTATCGGGATAAGGTGAGGACAACGGTAAGCACTCCGCCAAGATGGATGCCGCCACCATGGTGCATAGTGCGCGGCATCCGTGAGACGCTAACAGCGAGCCATCAAGCAGTTCGTTAGATCAGGCTAGTCGCCTGCTCAAGCCAGCTCAGATCCTCGCCCTCTAGCAAGGGGCTCAGACGACGGTAAACCTCAGCGTGATATTCGTTTATCCAGCGAAACTCCGCGGGGCTCAGCAGGCTACGGTCGATCAATCGGGTATCAAAAGGCACATAAGTTAGCCGCTCGAAGCCCAGCATCGGCAACTCACCAACCGGTTCCAACTCGGTGACCACCACCAAGTTTTCGCAGCGGATACCAAACCCATCTTCGCGGTAATAACCTGGCTCATTGGACAGCACCATACCGGGCTGTAAGGCCACCATACTCCCCTTCGGGGCAATGCGCTGCGGGCCTTCGTGCACGCTGAGGAAGTGACCAACCCCATGACCGGTGCCATGGTCATAGTTATAACCCGCTTGCCACAGTGGCAGACGCGCCAGCACATCAAGCTGAATACCTGCGGTGCCATGAGGGAAGCGAACTTGATCCAAGGCAATATGGCCCTGCAAGACCCGCGTGAACATGGCTTTATGTTCATCGCGAACGTCGCCCACCTTAACGGTGCGGGTAATATCCGTGGTGCCATCCAGATATTGACCACCGGAATCCACCAGATAGAGGCTATCTTGGCCAAACAGCCGTGGCGTGCCATTGGTGTGACGGTAATGGCACATGGCGGCGTTGGGGCCAAGGGCTGAGATGGTATCAAAACTCGGCTCGACATAGTGCGCCTGCTCGCGACGGAACGCTTCCACCTGCTCGGCGAGCGTGCCTTCATCCACCCCTTCAAACTCACCGGAAGCGATCAACCGATCCAACCACGCAAGGAAGCGGGTCATCGCCACCCCATCACGCAGGTGAGCGGCGCGAATACCGCTCAGTTCGATGTCGTTCTTGCACGCTTTGGGCAGCATGGTCGGGTCCAGCCCCGCCACCAACATTGCCCCCGCGTCTTCCATAATCAGCTGGGTCCAGGCATTAGCCGTGTTGGGATCGGCCAGCACTTTTTGCTGATCTTCACCAATACGCTGCAACACGTCACCCAGCTTATCGATGGGATAAACCGACACATCTTGCCCAACGTGCTGGTTGAAGGCGAAGCAGTCGAGCTTGTCGGTATCAACGAAAAAATCCATGGTGCTGTTGGCGTAGAGCACCGCAAATCCGAGCACCACCGGCAACCGCTCAATGTCACGGCCACGCACGTTAAGCAGCCAGTTGATGGGCTCAGCTTGGGTGAGCAGCACCGCATCCAGCCCCCGTTTGCGCAAGTCACTCGCTAACAATTCCCGCTTGGCTTCACTCGATTGGCCGGCCAGCGCTTCGCTGTAGAGAATAACGGGCGCTTTGCCCGCTGCTGGGCGATCGTGCCAATGCAGATCGATGGGATTCTCTGTCACCCGCACCAGCTCGATACCATGGTCGGCCAGCACCGCCTGCGCAGTACGATACCAAGTCAGGCTATGCAAGCGTGGATCGAAGCCGACGCGGGCCCCTGCCGGTAACTGCTCTGCCAGCCATTGCACATGGGGCTGCTCAATCAGATGAAGGAACTCAAAGAGGGAGGCGGGGGCCTGCATCCGAGCCTGTACGGTATAACGTCCATCGACAAACAGGGCGGCGCGATCTGCCAGCAGGATGGCCAACCCCGCAGAGCCGTTGAAACCCGTCACCCAATCGAGCCGCTCGGCGTAAGCGGGGATGTATTCGCCTAGATGCTCATCATCATGGGGGATAATGAATGCGTCCAGTTCCTGCATGGCCAGTTCGGCCCTGACTTGAGCGACCCGGGTTTCAATTGTCTCGAAATTGTTCATGTCGTGAATGCCAGATGGTTGTGATGTGAGGGTTCAAGTCGTCAAGCCGTGACCGAGGATCTGTTTGATCGACTGGCCTGCCGCGTGAATATGTTGCTTGAGCAATACCGCCGCTTCATACTTACGTCGAGCACGGCATAAATCCAATAATTCCGCATGTTCGCGCTCTGCTTTATCGATCCCACCTTGGGCAAACAGTAGCTCAAAACGCACATAGCGATCACAGCTCAGATTGATCTGGGCGATAAGCTCAAGCGCCTGCGGGCGGCCAGCGGCCTGATAAAGGGTGGCATGAAACCGATGATTCAATTCAGCCCACTGCTCGACCTGAGAGCCAGACTCCAGCGCCTGATCAAACTGGGCCAAGATGGCTTGCGCCTCGGCAAACGTGGCTTCCGTCATGTTATCGACGGCGTGAAACAGGGTATCGGCTTCCAGCAATGCTCGCAAATAAAAGAGCTCGTCGATGGCCGAGGCATCCAGCATGGTGACCACCGCGCCACGATGGGCTTCAAACTTAACCAGCCCTTGCGCTTCTAGCTGCATCAAGGCTTCTCGTACGGGGATGCGGCTAACCGCAAACTCCTTGGCAATCGCATCTTGGCGCAGCGGCGTCCCCGCAGGAAACTCCCCGCGCAAGAGTCGGCCGCGTAGGCTCTCCATTACCATCTGGGTGCGGGTCTTGTAGGGTGGGGTCATGGTTGGATCACGCAGCAACACAGCAAGCGGGTGAATTGGCTAAAGTGTGGCTGAATCTACCCCGTCAAAGGGGGTAAGGCAAGGCTTACGGCCCTGCGCGGCCACTTCCTGCAACGTTTGCAGCGCCTTAAAACAACCATGCCGGTCAGCATAGCTGACCGGCATGGGGTTATTACCGTCACCTTAGCGGGTTACAACTGCGGCCCTGCCGTAACCAGACGCTTGCCCTCTTCATTGTCGGTGAAGCGCTCGAAGTTCTTGATAAAGCGCTGGGCCAGATCCTGCGCCTTGGCGTCCCACTCGGCCTGATTGGCGTACGTGTCGCGCGGATCGAGGATCGCCGGATTCACATCATGGAGCGCCGTTGGCACCGCCAAGTTGAAAATCGGCAACTGCTTGGTCTCGGCCTGTTCGATGGAGCCATCGAGGATGGCGTCGATAATGGCGCGGGTATCCTTAATCGAGATCCGCTTACCCGTACCGTTCCAGCCGGTGTTGACCAGATAGGCCTCGGCCCCTGCCGCTTCCATCCGCTTGACCAGCTCCTGACCGTATTTGGTCGGGTGCAGGGAGAGGAAGGCCGCGCCAAAGCAAGAGGAGAAGGTCGGGGTCGGCTCGGTGATGCCGCGCTCGGTACCGGCCAGCTTGGCGGTGAAGCCTGAGAGGAAGTGGTACTTGGTCTGCTCCTTGGTCAGCTTGGCGACTGGGGGCAACACGCCAAAGGCGTCGGCAGTCAGGAAGATCACCTTGGTGGCGTGGCCGGCCTTGGAAACCGGCTTGACGATGTTGTCGATGTGATAGATAGGGTAGGAGACGCGGGTGTTCTCGGTCTTGGAGCCATCATCAAAGTCGATGGTGCCATCGGTCGCCACGGTCACGTTCTCCAGCAGCGCATCGCGGCGAATGGCGTGATAGATGTCCGGCTCGGCCTCTGCAGAGAGCTTGATGGTCTTGGCGTAGCAGCCCCCTTCGAAGTTGAACACCCCATGATCATCCCAGCCATGCTCGTCATCACCGATCAATTGGCGCTTGGGATCGGTGGAGAGGGTGGTCTTGCCGGTGCCGGAGAGGCCAAAGAAAATCGCCACGTCGCCGTCCTGACCCACGTTGGCAGAGCAGTGCATGGAGGCAATGCCACGCAGAGGTAAGAAGTAGTTCATCATCGAGAACATGCCCTTCTTCATCTCGCCACCGTACCAGGTGCCACCGATGAGCTGCATCTTCTCAGTCATGTTGAAGGCCACAAAGTTCTCGGAGTTGAGGCCCTGCTCCTGCCAGTTCGGGTTAGTGCACTTGGCGCCGTTCATCACCACGAAATCCGGTTTGAAGGTGCGCAGCTCTTCCTCTGTCGGGCGAATAAACATGTTTTTGACGAAGTGAGCCTGCCACGCCACCTCAGTGATAATCCGCACCGCGAGGCGGGTGTCTGGGTTAGCACCGCAGAAACCGTCGATCACAAACAGCCGCTTGCCAGAAAGCTGCTTGGTCACCAATGTTTTCAGATGTGACCACACTTGCGGCGTTATCGCTTTGTTATCGTTTTTACCTTGATCTGACCACCACACAGTATTCTGGGTAGTGGCATCTTTAACGATATATTTATCTTTAGGGGAGCGTCCGGTGAATATCCCGGTGTTCACGTTAACGGCACCCAGCTCGGTCACCACGCCTCGCTCGAACCCCTCAAGATCAGAGCGAGTCTCTTCTGCGAAAAGCTGCTCATATGAGGGGTTGCGCACGATTTCTTGGCTGTTTTTGATACCGTATTGGTCCAGCTCTAATTGTTGGGCCAGGGTGGGTTCTGCCACAATTGTCATTGTATTCTCCTGGGTTCAGAGGTGTGTAGGGTTCTATCTGGCATTCACTCTATCACTTAGGTGGTAGAGTTTAGCGATCACCATCAAACTTTATAAAATAGGGTATTTTTTTGTTATTAAAGTTAAAGGCGGGTTTTGCCCGCCTTTAATTAGTGTAACGTGTTTGCATCATTGCCGGGAGCCCTGCCAAACAGGGTTTCGACATCGATCCCATTAAATTGGTACTGGGCACCGCAATAATCACAGTGCATGTCGATCTTGCCGAGCTCCTGCACCATCTCCATGACCTCTTCTTTTTCTATCTGCAACAGGGCCCCTTCGCAGCGCTCGCGGGAACAGGTACAGCGAAAAGAGACCGCCTGTGGATCGAACACCCGCACCTTGTCTTGGTGGTAGAGGCGATAGAGGATCTCTTCCGCTTCGAGGCCAAACAGCTCTTCATCTTTAATCGTGGCGGTGAGCTGGGTCAGGTGATCGAAGTCGTTGCGATGATCTTCGCTCTGGGCGGGCAGCTCCTGCAGCAGAATGCCAGCAGCCCGTGGCTCACCTTGGTGATAACCGGTACGGATCCACAGTTTGGTCGCCAGCTGCTCCGATTGGGCAAAATAGTGCTCCAGACAACCGGCTAAGGTATCCGCTTCCAGAGCAATAATGCCTTGGTAACGCTCCCCTTGATCTGGGGTGATGGTGATGACCAGCTGACCGTGACCGATCAGGCTTTGCAACTTGCCATCGCTCGGCAGCTCACCCTCAAAACGGGCCACACCGCGCAGCTGCTGCTGGTGATCGCCGTTGATGACAGCCAAACGGACTGGACCATCCCCCTGCAATTGCACCGTGATGGAGCCTTCAAACTTGAGGGTAGCGGTCAGCAAACTGGTAGCGACCAGTAACTCACCCAGCAGTTTTTGCACTTGCACTGGGTAGGTCTGGGCTTCCACCACGTGGCGGTAGGTGTGATCCAGTTGGACCAGCTCGCCACGCACTTCGTACTCTTCAAATAGATAGCGATAGAGCAGATCTTGGTTATTCATCATGTATTCCTAAGTTGGGCGGTGAGATCAATCGGGCGGGCTGGGGGTGAAGCCAGCCCGGTATCAAATCGGGGGGTCAGTACTGTTTGACCTTGAGCAACTGGCGTCGTTCCTGCTTATCAGGGCGACGCTCGGGGCTGGGAGCAAACTGGCTGTTAAAACGGCGTGCCTCACTGTTCTCGGCTCGTTTTTTCAGGCTCTCTGCCGTCTCTTCATAGAGCAGCTGGGCCAGTGGCGCCGCTTTGCGCTGCTCGCTGAGGGCCAGCACCCGCACTTCGCGCTCATCCTGCCCCTGCCAGAAGCGGATCAGTGCCCCCACTTCCACTAGCTTACCGGGTTTGCTGCGTTGGCCATTGTAATGCACCTTGCCCCCGTCAATCTGATCTCGTGCCACGGAGCGGGTCTTGTAGCAACGGGCCGCCCACAACCACTTGTCGAGACGAACCTCAAGGGTACTTTCTGCATGATTGGGCATGAATAGGCTCCATAACGGGGATAAAGAGGTAGTCGATTATACCAGAGCACAAGGTCGGGATAGAAACCGAGCAGCCGCTGCGCGGGGCGCAAACCCGAGCAAGGTGATGCAACCTATGGGCTGTTGGCTGATGCACAAGGGAAAGTCGGTGGTTTATTGGCCACTCATGGGGCTGGGAAGGTGTTTATATCTCGCATATAACGCTGCCGCCCCGGTTTGGCGCGGCAGCGTTCACATCCATCGACCATGGAGTCAGAAGTGATCGTGCTGATCCGGCTTCTTCTGGTCGTGTGGGCCTTCGCTGTGAGCGATGGCAGTGCGAATGAGGTCAACCCCAGCGCGAATAATATGCACCCCCATGTGGACCAGCTTGACGCACACCCACATAAAGGTGATGAGCAAAATAAGCTTGAGCACGGTCTGAAACGCTTCCAGAAAGTTCTGCTCCAGCTGAGCAGTCAGGCCATTGGCGCTGCTCATCAGCCAGGTGTAGACCTCGCGCACAAACGGGATGCGGCTTGGCATCTCCAACACGTCCAACGCGGCAGGCAAAGCCTGAAAGATCACGATGCTGCCAAACAGGATTAAAATAACGCCGATAACGATGCCGAGAAAAAAACCGAGCTGTCTCATGGAGGACCCCAAGGTAAAGATGGTGAGCACAATAAGAAAAGCCAATAGTAGGGAGTGACCCGCCGCATCGCAATGGCGATGCGATATCAAAACAACCACTCCACATCGCAACCTTGCTTGATATGCCCCGCCAAACATTGCCTAACCCACTGATTTCTGTGACTCTGTCGCCACTTTTCTCGGTCAGGTGATGGGCCATGTTAACACTGCGATTATGGCTGTTAATGGCGCTGGGTGCCGGGTTGCCCATGTTCGGGCATACCGCCAGCGATCCCAGCGCGGCCGTCTGCGCAATCCGCTATCAGGATCAGTGGTTACTGGTGCAAGACCGCGTCTCCACTCGCTATAGCTTAAGTGGCGGTTATCTTGACCGCGGTGAATCGTCGCAACAGACGGCGCTGCGCGAACTGTACGAGGAGACAGGCCTGTACGGGGAGGTGGTCGCCCCCCTCGGCCGCTGGCAGCGGGCCGAGATCTTTGCGTGCCGCACCCGCGCCCCTATCGTGGCCCAGCACGACACTGGGTTCGTCTCTATCCTTCAGGCCCCCGATTTGGGCGGGGAGATCTTAAGCGCTAGGCTCGTGAGCGCAGCGCAGTTGCCCCGCGATCAACGCCGTTTTCCCGATCAGATTGACTGGCTGCAAACTCGGCTGTCCCTCGTGCCGGAGAGCGAGGTGCGCTGGCAAGCGGATTTCATCGGCCAAGGCAACGTCCTGCACCAGACCGAGATCCCGCTGATCCAAGCGATACAGCAACAGCTTGGCCGCGATGTGTGGTGGCTCACTGGCAGTAATCTGTTTGGTTCAGGCACCTTTCAGCTTGCCCTGATACCGTTGCTGCTCCCGCTGCTGGGCTGGCCACGGCTGCGCCAGCTACTGTTTGCCATGCTCTGGCTCGGCGTCATTATCCAAGGGAGCAAAGCAGAGATCGGCTGGCCACGGCCGTTTCACCTATTGCCAGAGCTAGCCACCCAAAGTGCCCAAGGATTTGGGATGCCGAGCGGCCATACCGCCTCAGCCTTACTCTTTTGGGGCATGTTGCTGACCTGGTATTGGCCCACTCAGCGCTGGCTAGCCACCACCTTGGCCTTGCTACTTGCCAGTATGACGGGGCTAGCTCGGGTCTGGCTTGGCGTCCATTTTATCTCGGACGTGGTGGCAGGCCTGCTGATCGGGGCACTATTACTGGCCCTGCAACGGCGCTGGGCGGCAACTCCCTCTCCCCTCGGCTGGCAAGGATTACTCGTCGTTAGCATCCTGCTGGCCAGCTGGAATCAATCTGCTGTGCTGGCGGGGTTCGGGTGCTTGGCACTCGGCGTGATCCTCGGGGAACGATGGCCGCTACGCAAACAGGGCTACCCCGCCATCAACGTAGCCGCAACAGCCCTGACGGGAGGCGCGCTATTAGGTGGCTTGCTCTGGCTACTTCCCCTGTTGACCACCAGCTCCTTGCTGCTGTTGTTGGGGCAATGGGCACTTTATTGTGGATTTGGGCTCTGGTTGAGCGCTGGCCTCTGGTGGATACTGTCACAGGTCAATACTGATATTTCACCCCGGGGCCCTGCCCCCGATAAGGGAACGCGATGAATATAAAGAAAATGGATCTAGCCAAACTGACACTGGGCGTGCTGTTTATCAGCATTCTTATTATCTCTTGCTTTATGGTGCTGCGCCCCTTCTTACCCGCCTTGGTGTGGGCCACCATGATCACCATCGCTACTTGGCCACTGATGTTGATGATGCAGCGGATGCTGTGGGGCAACCGCACCTTGGCCGCCCTGTTTATGACCATGGTGCTACTGCTGATCTTTGTCATCCCCCTGTTTATGGGGCTTGCTAACGTGGCAGAAAAAGCCCCCACCCTGATCGAGCTGGGCACCACCATTAGCCACTCGCCGCCCCCGGAATTACTCTGGCTCAAGCAGATCCCGCTGGTCGGCGGCAAAATTTATGAATTCTGGCGACAGATCCTCGCCAGCGGCGGCCAAGTGCTCTTTACCAAGCTGGCCCCCTATTTTGGCCAAACAGCCCGCTGGCTGGCCTCACAAGCCGGCAATTTAGGCCTGCTGTTTGTCCACTTTCTGCTGACGGTGGGGATTTGTGGTCTGCTCTACCACTCAGGTGAAGTGGTGGCGGCCGGCATTCGCCGCTTTGCCCATCGCTTAGCTGGGGAACGGGGCGATAACGCCACCGTGCTGGCCTCGCAGGCGATCCGTGCGGTGGCAATGGGGGTGGTGGTCACTGCGCTGGTGCAATCCTCGGTAGCCGGTATCGGCCTGCTGATTGCCGGCATCCCCTACACCATGGTGCTGGTGGTGGTGATGTTCTTGCTGATCGTGGCACAGATAGGCCCCTTCCCCGTACTGCTGGCCTGTATTGGCTATCTCTACTGGAGCGGCGACACCACTTGGGGCACCTTCTTGCTGGTGTGGTCACTGTTGGCAGGCACCATGGACAACTTCTTGCGCCCCTTCCTGATCAAACGCGGCGCCGACCTGCCACTCATCTTGATCTTGGTCGGGGTGATCGGCGGCTTATTGGCGATGGGGATCATTGGCCTGTTTATTGGCCCAGTGGTATTAGCTGTCAGCTACACCCTGCTAGATGCTTGGATCAAGGAAGATGACCAACCGGCGACCGCAGCGGTTGAAGCGCCCAAGGCCCAATAACGATTCAGTAAAAAGACGAATCAGTCACCATCGCTGATGCCAGGAGCCGCCCATAAGGGTAACCGTTCACCGAGAGTGGCTTGACAGGAAAAAAGAGACGATCGTCTCTTGATCCTCCTTTGCCTCTTGCATGATCCCGCTCGTGTTGCATCATCACTGGCATGACCAAAAAGCACCCGACACCGGCCGTTAATTCACTCACCCTCGAACAGGCCCACGAGCTGATACATAAGCTGCTGGACCGTATTACCGAGTTGGAGGACCGCCTCAATCAGCACAGTGGCAACTCTTCCAAGCCCCCCTCCAGTGACGGGCCGGGAAGCACGCCATCTGCCCGGCTGCGTCCGGCTTGCGGTAAAAAACGTGGCGCCCAGCCTGGCCATAAAGGCCAGCGGCGGGGACGCCATCCACCCGATGCCCGTCTGTCCGTGGTCTCTTACTATCCGCCTGAGGATTGCCCCTGCTGTGGTGGCAAGGTGTTGGCCCATGACAAGCCTTATCGGGTGCATCAGGTGTTTGAATTGCCCGAGGTGAGCTACTTCGTCACCGAGCATCAACTGTTTCGTGCCACCTGTCGTCACTGCATCAGCACGACGGAGGCCGCGCTGCCTGACTCGGTCAGCGACACCCAGATGGGCTCGAACCTGCTCAGTTACATCGCCCTGCAAAGTGGGCAGTTCCATCAGAGCGTCACCCAGATACAACAGCA
>NZ_PGGC01000138.1 GCF_002795305.1 Aeromonas cavernicola | reverse complement strand
GTGACGATGCCGTGCCGGTCGTAGTCAGGATCGTTGCCAAGGGCAATATCGAACTTGTCTTTGAGGGCAATCAGGCCCGCCATGGCAAACGGGCTGGAGCAGTCCATCCGGATCTTGCCGTCTTTATCCAGGGTCATGAAAGAGAAGGTCGGGTCGACCTTGTAGTTCACTACCTCGATGTCGAGATCATAAGTCTTGGCAATCACGTCCCAGTAAGCGACGCCGGAGCCGCCCAGCGGGTCGACCCCGATCTTGATGCCAGCGTTCTTGATGGCGTCCATGTCCAGCACGTTTTTCAGGTCATCGACATAAGGGGTGACATAGTCGTGCTCGACCACGAATGGGCTGTTGAGCGCTTCGGCAAACGGCATCCGCTTCACGCCAGCCAGACCCGCTTCCAGAATGGCGTTGGCCCGGTCTTCCACCCACTTGGTGATCTCCCCTTCGGCGGGGCCGCCGTGGGGCGGGTTGTACTTGAAGCCACCATCTTCCGGCGGGTTGTGAGAGGGGGTGATCACCACGCCGTCGGCACGGGCTGCCGGTTTGCTGGCCCCTGCTTTGCCAGCGTTGTGACGCAAAATAGCGTGAGAGATGACCGGAGTCGGGGTAAAACCGAGGCCAGCCTGAATACGGGTTTCGACGCCGTTGGCCGCCAGCACTTCCACTGCGCTGGCAAAGGCGGATTCGGACAGGGCGTGGGTATCCATGCCAACAAACAGCGGGCCCGTGATACCGGCCTGCTGGCGATACTCCACCAGTGCCTGGGTCACCGCCAGAATGTGAGATTCGGTAAAGGCGTTGTGCAAGGCACTGCCGCGATGGCCAGAGGTGCCAAAGGCCACCCGCTGCTCAGGGCGGCTCATGTCCGGCTTGTTAAGGTAGTAGGCACTGACCAGACGGGGGATGTTGGTCAGGTCGCTTAAACGGGCCGGTTGACCGGCGTGAGAGTGCTGAGCCATGGCGTTTTCCTTACGTAATGGCGGCCTTGGCAGGCAAGGCCTGAGTCTTGAGAAACTGTTAAATGGCGCCGCACACCTGGACGATCACTGCTTCGTCATAGCCCATGCTAGCCATCAGCTGAGCCACCATGTTCTGCTTGCGGCCCGTGTTGGTGTTGGTGATGACCCAAAATGGCGTCTCTGGCACCGGTTTGGGCTTGGTGGTACTGCCACTGGCGTGCAAGGCCTCGGGGTCCTGTGAGAAATAAACGCGCTTACGCCCTTTTATTTCAGCCGCTTGGGTAAACCCAGCCGGATCATCACGATAGAGGGTGCTGAGCACCACCATAAAGCGGTTGATGGAGGTCTCTTCTTGCTGCAGCGCACTGGAATCGAGAAGTGCTTGCAACCCCATCCCATGGAGTGGGGCTGATGGCTGGTCAGCAACAGTCGGTGAGGCAACAGACGAAGCGGGCGATGGCTCGGTTACAGGGGCAACAATATGGGCTGGCTGTTCCAGCAGACGACGCAAAATATCAGAGGCACTTTCACCAATATGCCGGGTCTGGCTAGCAATATAGAAGTAGAGATCGTCATCAAGCTCGATGGTTTTCATAAGGGTATGCAGGACTCGTCGACATTCGGATGGGGCGATTATACATAGCCAACCTCAGCAGCCCAAGGGAGGGCGAGGTGATGTGGATGAATCTTATCGGGAATGAGACATAACAGCCGATGTTATTAGCGCTATCTCACCGACCACCTCGCCTGCCACCTCGGACCTGCGTCACGCTCGAAATCCTTAGCGACTCCATGTACGCTGCGCTTGCTGTGCCCGATGGGTAATCACCCTGGCTGCGCCACTGCGCTGACTAACAGGCCCCCAATAGGGCATAGAGGTGAAGCATCATCGCGGGCCAGTCACCGACGGATTGGGCGATAAAACATGCGTACGAAGCACAGGGGAAACCATCCTATCGCACCCGGGGTATCATGCCCAACTGGCAGGGTATTGACTCAATGAAAGTGACCAGCCTAATAGCACGTATATAAAGGAGGAATTTTGCAGCACCCGTCGCCATTAAACTTTAAAGATCAAGGCCAAGGCCCTGTGGTCATGCTGATCCACGGTTTGTTCGGTAGCCTCGATAATCTTGGCCTGCTGGCCCGTAGCCTTGAGCCGCAATACCGAGTCATCAGCGTTGATCTGCGCAACCACGGCGGCTCTTTTCGCAGCGACGACATGAGCTATCCGGCCCAAGCGGGCGATATTTTGGCCTTGATGGATCAACTGGAGCTGACCGAAGCGACCCTGATTGGCCACTCGATGGGGGGAAAAGTGGCGATGCAGGCCGCCAAGTTGGCGCCCACGCGGATTGCTAAGTTGGTGGTTGCTGACATCGCGCCGGTTGCTTACCCCCACGCCCGCCACCAAAATGTGTTCGCTGGGCTGAAGCCACCCTGCGCACGCCGCCGCAGAGCCGCAGTGAGGCAGAAATCATGCTGGCACAACACATCGAGATCGCTGGGGTGCGCCAGTTCCTGCTCAAATCCTTTGCCAGAAGCGAGCATGGCTGGGGCTGGCGGTTTAATGTGCCAGCCCTTGAGCAAAACTACGCCAACATCATGGGCTGGCCAGCCGATGATCGCCGCTTCGAAGGCCCTGTGCTCTTTATTAAAGGGGGGGGATTCTGACTATATGCAGCCGCAATATAGCCAGACGGCGCTCACCCAATTCCCCGCAGCCAAGGTCCGCGTCATTGCGGGTACAGGCCACTGGTTACACGCCGAAAAGCCGATGTTGTTCAATAAATTGGTTGTGGATTTCCTGTCGACAGGCGGTTAACAGTTTCAAATCCTTTGTGATATAGTGCCGCCCGTCATAAGGAGTGTGCGCAATCCATGCTAAGTGAACATATCGATCTGATCGAAAGCCTAGGCCTCAAGTTATTTTTTGTGGCCATTTTTATTCTGATTGGCTTGGCCATTCACGACGTCCTCAAACGTGGCAACGTGCCTCGTTTTGGTCGTTTTATCGTCTGGTTGGTACTGTTTTTGGGTTGTGCAGGTTTTGTCGCCAAGGGGCTAATCGAACTGGGTTGGGAAGGCTCAGGACTAGGCTAACTACTATTTTTATCTGTGATGTATGGCCAAACAGCAAACTGATCGAACAACACTGGATCTGTTCGCGAACGAGAAGCGCCCCGGCAGGCCAAAAACCAACCCACTCCCGCGCGAGACCCAGCTCAAGATCAACAAGCGTAACCAGCTAAAACGCGATCGAGAAAATGGGCTCAAAAGAGTGGAGTTAAAGGTAGAGGCCGAGTTACTGGAGCGCCTTAACCAACTTGCGTTACAACAGAACATCAGCCGAGCCGAGCTGATCCAGGCTATTCTGAAACAACAGATTGAGTCCGCCTTTGCGGTGGACATTGCAGTCTGAGCGTTGAGCATTAACACCAAATACGGGTAACTAAACACTATGGCAAGTGTAGGTCTGTTTTTTGGCAGCGATACCGGTAACACCGAAGCTGTCGCCAAAATGATCCAGAAAGAGCTGGGCAAAAACCTGATTGAAGTCAGAGACATCGCCAAGAGCAGCAAGGCAGACATCGACAATTTTGATCTGCTGATGTTCGGTATCCCAACCTGGTACTACGGCGAAGCTCAGGCCGACTGGGATGACTTCTTCCCCGACTTGGGTGAAATCGACTTCACCAACAAATTAGTCGCGATTTTTGGCTGCGGCGATCAGGAAGACTATGCCGAGTACTTCCTCGATGCGATGGGCACTCTACGCGATATCGTCGAAGCCAAAGGCGCCATCATCATCGGTCACTGGCCAACCGTGGGTTATGAATTTGAAGCCTCCAAAGCGCAAGTGGATGACCAGCACTTCGTCGGCTTAGGGATCGATGAAGATCGCCAACCAGAGCTGACCGCAGAGCGCGTCAAGGGCTGGTGCAAGCAACTGCATGACGAGATGTGCTTGAGCGAACTGGCGTAATTCCACGTCCCTCCCCTCTCCAACAACAAGGGCCCGCAAGGGCCCTTGTTGTTTTCAGCAACGGCGTCACCTGTTGCGGTGTTCAGGTTTCGCTCGCACATAGAGGGTACGCTTGACCTGCGCCACTAGTTCGCCACTTTTGTCCTGTACCGTCACCTCGAATTCGGGGAAGTACTTGTTGCCCCCTTCGGTCGCCGCCACAATATCGGCCAGCTTGGCCTCGGTCAGGTTGAATTCCGCTACCAGCGTCTCCTTGCCCGGCTTGATGTAATTGATGCTGCCCGCCTTGTCCCAGACGTAATAGCGGTTCTTGAAATAGCCCATCAGCATCAGCGGGTAGATAGGATCGGTCATGGCAAACATGCTGCCGCCAAACTGGGTGCGGTTGGCATTTTTGTTCCACCAGCGGGATTTGAGGGTGACCCGGCAGTAGCGAAAGTCATCGCTCAAGGTCTCTATTTTGATACCAGCGCCCCAGAATGGAGGCCACATATTAAGGGCACAACGCACCCAGATAGCCTTGCCAAAAAGCCAGTCCATTTAGCTCATCCGACCAGATAATGAAAGTGACATGTTAACAACATTGCCCCCCTTAGCAAACCAATTGAGGCAATTGAACATTTCTATCCAAACCGTAACGATGCATTAAACCCTTTGAATTACTGGGTTTATTTTTTAGAGTGCCGCCACTTATAATGGCGAGCGAAACAAGTTCAAGGTTGCCATTACAGTGGCAGTCAATCAGAATAAACCACCTTCGAGCATACCAAATAAGTTACTTATGGCAGACAACAACCAAGCGTTAAAAAAGGCCGGACTCAAGATCACCTTGCCCCGGGTCAAAATCCTGGAGATTTTGCAACAACCGGACTGCCAACACACCAGTGCCGAAGACCTCTATAAAAGATTGATAGACCAAGGTGAAGAGATTGGTCTTGCCACCGTCTATCGGGTACTTAATCAGTTTGATGATGCCGGTATCGTGACCCGCCACCACTTTGAGGGCGGTAAATCGGTGTTTGAACTGGCGACCCAAGAACACCATGATCACTTGGTCTGCCTCGACTGCGGCAAAGTCATCGAGTTCTCCGATGAAGTGATCGAGCAGCGCCAACGGGATATCGCTGAAAAATACAATATTCGCCTGACCAACCACAGCCTGTATCTCTATGGCCATTGCGCCACTGGCGAGTGCAAACACGACGAATAAGCCGCGCTAACTGGGCAGCACCCACCCTCGGTTAGTCAAACAAGCCGCCTCACATTGCCACTGAGGTGGCTTTTTTATGGCCATGCTTACCCCTTACTGATGTTCACTAGCCGTTCGCATCGCCAGCCCAAATGGCCTGCTCAGATTACCGAAAAACTCGTTCGACACCATTCATTGACCGCCAGCCAAGCCATTCAGCGATGATTGGCATAAATAGCGGGAAAAGCCGCGACCTTATTGAACTACCTCAAGTTTTTGTCCTATAGCGACAGGCACAATAAAGATACCCCTTTAGGGCTAAAAACAATAACCGTCCCCAATAGGCTTCATTGGCACGCTCTGAGCCGTTAACGCACAGCCTGCCCCGACCGGACACATACGGGTTAGCCCAGCGCAATCGATGCCAAATCAATGCGGCTGATGGGGTCAACACACCACCTTGGTATGGAACAGATCACACGAGGTAATAACATGATCTTGATGGAATTTTTGGTGGTACTCGGCTGCTTGCTGCTGGGTACCCGCTTTGGCGGCATGGGACTGGGTCTCATCAGTGGTATCGGCCTGTTCCTGCTGACTTTCGTGTTCGGTCTGGCACCGGGCGAACCGCCAGTGCAGGTGATGCTGACCATTCTGGCAGTGATTGGCTGTGCCGCCACCCTGCAGACCGCTGGGGGCCTCAACCTGATGATGCAGGTGGCCGAACGGCTGCTGCGCCGTCACCCGCAATACATCACCATTCTGGCGCCGCTCACCACCTGGACCCTCACTTTTCTGTGCGGCACCGGCCACGTGGTCTACACCATGTTCCCCATCATCGCTGACATCGCGCTGCAAAAGAACATCCGCCCCGAGCGCCCGATGGCAGTGGCCTCCGTTGCCTCCCAGATGGCGATCTGCGCCTCCCCGGTCTCCGTTGCCGTGGTCTCCATGGTCTCCATTCTGGCGGCCGGTCACGGTATCGGTCAGGCTTACGGCCTGCTCGACATCCTGATGATCGCCATCCCCTCCTCCCTGACCGGTGTCATCGTGGCAGCCCTGTGGAGCCTGCGTCGCGGCAAGGATCTGGACAAGGATGACGAGTTCCAGGCCAAGATCCAAGACCCCAAGCAGCGCGCCTTCATCTACGGCGGTGGTGAAACCCTGCTGGGCACCAAGTTCCCGCAAGAGGCCTATTGGTCTACCTGGATCTTCTTCGCCGCTATCGCAGCGGTGGTGTTGCTTGGTGCTAACGAAGGGTTGCGGCCGGTATTCACCATCAAAGACAAGACCGGCCCGCTCTCCATGAATTTGGTGATCCAGATGATGATGCTGATCGCCGGTGCCATCATCCTAATGCGCTGCAAGGTCAAGCCGGGTGAGATCGCCAACGGCGCAGTGTTCAAGGCGGGCATGGTCGCCATCTTCTCCGTATTCGGGGTGGCATGGATGAGTGAGACCTTCTTCCAAGCCCACATGCCGCTGCTTAAAGAGACCCTAGCCCACGTGGTACAGGCCCAGCCCTGGACCTACGCCCTGGTGCTGTTCCTCATCTCCAAGCTGGTCAATAGCCAAGCCGCCGCCCTGACCGCCATCGCCCCCATGGGGCTGGCGCTGGGTGTCGAACCCAAGCTACTCATCGCCTTCCTGCCAGCCAGCTACGGCTACTTCGTGCTGCCGACCTACCCGAGCGATCTGGCCTGTATCGGGTTTGATCGCTCCGGCACCACCCGCATCGGCAAGTTCATCATCAACCACAGCTTTATCATGCCGGGACTGATTGGGGTCAGCAGCGCCTGCGCTCTGGGGTATCTGCTGACCACCCTGCTGCTTTGACGCAGCGGCGCGGCTGGTCATAGCCAATGACGACACGACCAGCTAGGCCCCCGCTCGGGGGCCTGCTCTTTCCCCCTCGCGATTCTTACCCATTTCCCAGCTCGTCTTTGCACGATGACCAGCCACCACTCCTTTACCTGAGCCCCTGCCACTGGGTAGCATGGCCCCTCGTTCACCACCGGAATCTCATTCATGTCTCGCGTCATCCTGCTCTGGAGCGGTGGCAAAGATGCCATGCTGGCCCTCTGTCATGCCCGCCAAGTGGGCCATCAGGTGGTGGCACTGGCCACCTTTGCGCCGCCAGAGCCCCGATTTCTCGCTCACCCCTTGCCGCTGGTGCGCCGTCAGGCGGCGGCGCTCGGGCTGCCCCATCTGCTGGTCACCATCGAAGCGCCGTTCGAACAGAGTTATGAGACGGCGCTGAGCCGCTTGCAGCAGGAGTGGGCCCTCGATGGGGTGGTGACCGGCGATATCGACAGCGTAGGGGGCGCGCCAAACTGGATCCGCGAACGCTGCCGCCCGCTCGGGCTCACCGTCCATACCCCGCTCTGGCAGCAATCTCGCCACGCCTTGCTGGCGGAGATGCTGACGCGCGGCATCGTCGCCCACCTCTCCTGCGTCGATACCCGAGTACTGGCCCCCGAATGGGTGGGACGGGTCCTCGATGCCGCCACCCTCGCCGAGTTGCAGCAGCTGGCAGCAACCCGGGGCTTTGATGCCTGCGGCGAGCAGGGGGAATACCACACCATGGTGACCGACGGCCCGGGCTTTGCCGCTCGGCTACACCTCGATGGCTGGCAGCTGGCGCGGCAGGATCATCTGGCCTATCTGGCAGAACAGGAACCACACTCGCTAGATCGCGGGTAACCTTGGCGAGTATCACCGTGGGCGCACAAAAAAGGCGCCGCAGCGCCTTTTACATACCTATCGAACAGGGTGTGTGGCCATCACCTTCGTGACTCGGCCAAGGCGCGGCCCCTCACCGCGCGATTAGCCACTATTGGCCACGATGGGTTGCACTCCCCGCCTTGTCACTGGCGCCGTTGGGATCATCAAGCTGGTGTTTCACCGCCTCATACCACAGATCGTGATGCTCCTTGGCCCATGTTTCATCCACCTCGCCGGTCACCATTCCTTCTAGCGCCCCTTCCAGCTGGAACAGGCCCATGTAGATATGGAAGATAAAACCGCAGATCAGGATCAAGGCGCCGACGATGTGGATAAAGCTGGCCCACTCCATCTGGCGACGCAGCTGGCCGAAGATGGGGAAATCAAGCACCAGTCCGGTAGCCACCACAATGCCGCCAAACCAGATCAGCAGCCAGAAGATCATCTTCTCGCCGCCGTTGGAAAACCCCGCCGAGGGGTGGCTACCTTTGTGCTTGCCCACCATGCCGCCCAGTTTTGCAAACCACTGCAGATCAACCCGGCTCAAGATGTTATGTCGGCACCACTTGATCAGCACCCCCAGCAGGCAGAGAAAGAACAGCGGCCCCACGTAGTTGTGGAACACCTTGGCAAACCAGATCCAGTTCTCCCACACCCCCATGCTCACCACCGGCTTGATAATGTACTTGCCGTAGATGATGGCGAGCCCCGACCCCGACAGGGTCAAAAACATAGCCGCCGTGGTCCAGTGCAGCGCCCGATCCAGCCTGCTCCAACGCTTAAGTTTGCGCCCAGTGCGCGGCTGGGAGAGCTTGGTCGGCCCCACCCCCCAATAGACCAAGCCGCACATCGCCAAAGAGCCGAAAATGGCGATGGCACCGAGTGGCGACACCCATTTGGTCTTGACCTCGAACCAGAGCTGGCCTGGCACCGAGATCAACACCCCGTGCTCGGGCGAGCGGGAGGTGGTCGTCCCCTCCTGCCCATCTTTCACTGCTCGCCAATAATCGGCACCAGCAAAGCCGACCGTCTCTTTTTCAGGGTCGGCAACGCTGGCGGTACTGATCAACAGCAGGGCAGTAAACAGGGCCATTAGCCATGTTTTCATGCCGCCCCTCCCTTACCCGCCTTGCTGGCGTCATAAAACAGCTCCTCACCACTGCCCCATGCGGCCTCTTTCGCACCACGGTAAGCGACCCGCTCACGGAAGATGTCGGAGATCACCTGCGCATCCCCCGCCAGCAGCGCTTTGGTGGAGCAGAGCTCGGCACACATCGGCAGCTTGCCCTCGGCGATCCGGTTCGCGCCATACTTGACCCGCTCCGCCTCGCTGTGATCCTCCTCTGGGCCACCGGCGCAGAAGGTGCACTTGTCCATCTTGCCCCGCTCGCCAAAGGCGGCGGTTTTCGGGAACTGAGGCGCCCCAAACGGGCAGGCAAACAGGCAGTAGCCGCACCCGATGCAGAGATCCTTGTTGTGCAGCACGATGCCATCGTCAGTGTGGTAGAAGCAATCCGCCGGACAGACCGCCATGCAGGGGGCATCGGTGCAGTGCATACAGGCCACCGAGATCGAACTCTCCCCCGGCAGGCCATCGTTGAGGGTCACCACCCGACGGCGCTGGATGCCCCACTCCAGGGCATCGTCGTTCTCGTTTTTACACGCCGTCACACAGCCATTGCACTCAATGCAGCGCTTGGTGTCACACATGAATTTCATTTTGGCCATGGACTTAGGCTCCTACTTTGCGAAAACGGCACAGGGTGACCTTGGTCTCCTGCATCTGGGTGACCGGGTCATAGCCATAGGTAGTGACGATGTTGACCGACTCCCCCAGTACATAGGGATCGGCGCCTTCGGGGTATTTGCTGCGCAGATCTTCGCCGCCAAAGCGGCCACCAAAGTGGAACGGCATAAAAGCCAGCCCCGGTTTGACCCGTGGGGTCACCAGCGCCTTGACCTTAACCCGGCCCCCTTCTGGCCCCTCGACCCACACATCCTGTCCATCGCGCACACCGACGTCATTGGCATCCGCTGGGTTCATCTCGACGAACATCTCCTGCTGCAACTCGGCGAGCCAGGGGTTAGAGCGGGTCTCATCGCCGCCCCCCTCGTATTCCACCAGACGGCCGGAGGTGAGAATGATCGGGAACTCCTTGCTGACATCTTTTTGCTGCACCGACGCGTACTGGGTCGGCAGCCGCCACAGGCTCTTGGAGTCTGGCCAGGTGGCGTAGTCAGCCAACAGATCCCGGCGCGGGGTATAGAGTGGCTCGCGGTGCTTGGGCACCTGATCGGGGAAGGTCCACACCACACAGCGCGCCTTGGCGTTACCGTAAGGCACAAAGCCGTGCTTGATGGCGACCCGCTGAATACCGCCGGAGAGATCGGTCTTCCAGTTACGCCCTTCGGCCTCTTTTTTCTCCGCCTCGGTCAGCTCATCCCACCAGCCAAGCTGCTTCATCAAATCAGCCGTGATCTCGGGATAACCATCCTCCACCTCACTGCCCTTGGGCCACGAGTCTTCGGCAAGTAGCGAGACCCCCTGATACTCGATGCCAAAACGGGCACGAAAACCGCCGCCCCCTTCCGAGACCGGAATACTAGTGTCATAGAGGATGTGGCTGCCGGGGTGCTTCATTTCTGGGGTGCCCCAGCAGGGCCACGGCAGGCCGTACACTTCACCACTGACCGGGCCGCCCTCGGCCTTGAGATTGGTCTTGTGGAAGGTGTGCCAGTTCTGCTGGTGCGCTTTGAGCCGCTCTGGGCTCTGGCCGGTGTAGCCCACACTCCACATACCACGGTTATATTCGCGGGTGATGTCTTCAATCAGCGGCTGGTTGTTCTCCACCTTGATGTGCTTGAACAGCTGGTCGGCAAAACCGAGCTTTTTACTCAAGAGATACATGATCTCGTGATCGACCTTGGACTCAAATAGCGGCTCAATTACCTTGTCGCGCCACTGCATCGAGCGGTTGGTCGCCGTCACTGAGCCATAAGTCTCGAACTGGGTGGTGGCGGGCAGCAGATAAACCCCATCGGTGCGATCGTGCATCACTGCCGCCACCGTGGGGTATGGGTCGACAATCACCATCATGTCGAGCTTTTGCATCGCCTTTTTCATCTCAGGGCCACGAGTTTGCGAGTTAACCGCATGACCCCAATAGAACATGGCGCGAATATTGGCGCCCTGCTCGATGAGATCGGCGTTCTCCAGCACCCCATCCACCCAGCGCGACACAGGAATACCGTTATTGAGCATGGGAAACTTGCCGTTATAAGCCTTGCTGTCGAAACGGGCCTTGAGCCACTCGTAATCGACATCCCATACCCGCGCCCAGTGTTTCCAGCCCCCCTCTTCCAGCCCGTAGTAGCCGGGCAGGGAGTCGGACGTCACACCAAAGTCAGTGGCCCCCTGTACGTTATCGTGGCCACGGAAGATATTGGTGCCCGCCCCGCTCTTGCCCACGTTGCCAAGGGCCAGCTCAAGGATGCAGTAAGCACGGGTGTTGTTATTGCCGGTGGTGTGCTGGGTGCCGCCCATGCACCAGACCACACAACCGGGGCGGTTATCGGCGAGCAGCTTGGCCGCACCATACACCTCGGCCTCGGTGAGGCCAGTGACCCGCTCCACCTCGGCTGGGGTCCAACGGGCCACCTCTTGTTGCACCTCACCCATGCCATAGACGCGGGTGCGAATAAACTCTTTGTCCTCCCAGCCATTCTTGAAGATGTGCCAGAGCAGGCCCCAGATAAAGGCAACGTCGGTGCCAGGGCGCAGCGAGAGATACATGTCCGCCTTGGCGGCGGTGCGGGTGCGGCGTGGATCGACGACTAGAATCTTGCAGCCATTGCGCTCTTTGGCCAGCAGGATGTGCTGCATGGCGACTGGGTGAGCCTCCGCTGGGTTAGAGCCGATAAACATGATCGACTTGCTGTTGTGCATGTCGTTCAGGCTGTTGGTCATGGCGCCGTATCCCCAGGTATTAGCTACCCCAGCCACCGTGGTGGAGTGGCAGATCCGCGCCTGATGATCGACGTTGTTAGTGCCCCACAGCGAGGCCATTTTACGAAATAGATAAGATTGCTCGTTGGAGTGTTTGGCAGAACCGAGCCAGTAGACGCTGTCGGGGCCGGACTCTTTACGCAGGCGCAATACCTCGTTGCCCACTTCTTCGATGGCCTGCTCCCAGCTCAGGCGCTGCCACTTGCCGCCGACTAGCTTCATCGGGTACTTAAGGCGACGCTCACCGTGGCCGTGCTCGCGCAGGGCCGCCCCTTTGGCACAGTGGCCACCCAAGTTGAAGGGGTGATCAAACGCTGGCTCCTGACCGGTCCAGACGCCGTTTTGCACCTCGGCATAGACGCCGCAACCCACCGAGCAGTGGGAGCAGATGGTACGCTTCACCTCAACAGGCACGTCAGCGGCCACGGTCTTAGCCTCGGCCCGCTGCATCATGGTCGGGGCCAACCAACTGGCCGCCACCGCGCCACCAGCCACCAGACCTGAGTTGACCATAAAAGCACGACGGGTCAGCCCCGCGCCTGCAGACGCGACACCATGATAGCCTTGCTCACTTGCCGTCGGCTCGGCACGTTTTGTTAATTTCATAGCTTCTCCTTGATTGGGCCAGCTCAGTCGGTGCCGCGCAGGGTGCGATAAAAGTCGTGAACATGGGGAGTATCTCGGTAGCCCTGCTGGGCCTCACTCTGATTGGGGTTCAGCTCGCTGGCGGGCCCCTCTTTGGCTACCACACGGCCAGTGGCCCCAGCCAACACCCCGAGGGTCGTGGCAACACCGACGCCCTTGATCAGCTGGCGTCGTGCAGGATTTTGCAGCTTGTCATTGCTCATTTTTCTGTGACCTCTTCCTTGTATAGCCAGCGGCGAGCTGGCCCTGTTTTTCAAAGCAAACGTGTTAAAAAAGAACCGTTCGTTACCACACATCTCGGCTTGCTCGCGCTGCGTATGGCGGGTTCACCGCGCGTTATAAGTTCATTGGGCATGGTTCACTCGGCATTATTGGTTAACCACTGTGGCGCCAAAGGGCAGGCGCAGCTCCTGCTCTAGGCTGAAAAAATCCTCGGCCAGCGCCCCCACTGCGCGGTAGAAGCTCCCCCCCTTGGCTTGTTGCTGATCCCGGCAGCAACGCAGCACCCACGGCGCAAGGTGGCGCTGATAAAAGTGGTTGCGCGCGGGGTGCTGCTCGGCAATCAAGGCCGCCATTACCTCGCACAACGCAGCCAAGTGATCTTCGGGCTCGAACACCCCGCTCTGGCGGACAAACCCCAGCGACTGCAAATCGGCACGCAGCACCGCGAGCGGCAGCTCCATCAGCGAACCAGTGAGATACCAGGAGGCAAACGGCACAATTTCCCCACGGCCGATGCCAATAAACAGCTCTTGATACTCGTCAGCGAGCTCGCTCTCTTGATGGCCACTGGCAGCCAGCTGCACCAATCCCAGCCCTCTGGCAAAAGGGCCCGGCATCGGTTGCAACCCTTGCAGCCAAGCGAGCTGCTCGCCACGGGGAGCGGCACGCCAGAGGCTGGCCAGCAGGGCGTAGAGATCGGCGCTGCTCTGTTCTAATTCCGTCATAACCGACTCCTTATAACTTGAGCTGAGCCGCCGGATCGGCCGCCAGCGCGGCAAACACATCCTTCACTCGGCAGTCCTCGCACATCAGCAGCCGCTGGGCGGCCTCGTTCTGAAAGTGGGAGTGGCCGGCTAGTTTTTGCTGAATGCGGCGGATCATCGACGCGGGGGCAAACGGCTTGCCACAGCGAATGCAGCAGGCGGCCTCTTCGGCCTTGAGGCTCTGCACCGCACGGCGCGCCTCGGGCTCCGGCTGCAAGCGGGGAGTGAGTGCAATGGCCTGCTCAGGGCAGGCTTTTTCGCACATACCGCACTGAATGCCTGTCTCTTATACACATC
>NZ_PGGC01000137.1 GCF_002795305.1 Aeromonas cavernicola | reverse complement strand
TCCTTAACTGATCGGCATTAGTCTCAAGCCCCCCGTTTTTTAGTCCCTGTTAGTGAAAAGAATAAAAACACCCTAAAATTGACTTTTTTGTAATTACCTGGTCGTAACATCCAGCATAAACCGATTTACCGCTCCCCCAGAATTGACCTATGTTAGACGGGACTCGTATATGGTGGAGTAACGTTTGATCATGAATCATCCTGCCCTACAACAGGTTCTATTTAGCTCATTTGATGCAATCCCGATCCCGATTCTAGTATCAGAGTCGATGAGTTTGGTTAAAACCTCCGCTGCAGATATGTCACCTCGGGACCCTTTGTTACAGCGGCATCGTTTTATCAATAAAGCATTTCAGCTACAGCTCGGTTATGACCTGAGCGATGTACCTGACATCGCGACTTGGTTTACTATCGTTTACCCAGATGAGCACTACCGTCGTTCAATTATCACCGCTTGGTATAGCCTAATAGAGTGCAGCTTCGCGCAAGGTGATGTGGTTGCTGAACTACCGGCGCTAATTCGTTGTAAAAATGGAAAATCTCGTTGGTTTATTGTGACAATTCAGCTTGTTACGGACGCGATTCCCGATGGGCATATTATTACGTTTCGTGATATTCATGATTTGAAGTGCATGATGGAGGAGGTGAGCCGGCTCTCTTGCACAGACTCGCTTACCGAATTAAGTAACCGACGTGCAGCAGAGCAGCAACTCAACGCTAATTTATTGCAGGGCCACGATTTCTCTGTGGTGTTGGTCGATATTGATCACTTTAAGCAGGTTAATGATCGACATGGTCATCCTGCGGGAGACCGTGTGCTGTGTGCTGTGGCTCAGACCATGGCAAGTCAGTTGTTGCCCGGAGAATTATTAGCTCGCTGGGGAGGGGAGGAGTTCTTGCTGATCCTACCGCACAACAGCCTTGAGCAGGCGAGCCAACGAGCAGAGATGTTACGGCAGCAGGTATCGGCGCTTACGTTGACATGGCAAGACAAGTCGCTCTCGCTGACGATCAGCCTAGGATGTGCCAGCTTGGCTCAGGGGCAGACAGTCGAAAATCTGTTGATGGAGGTCGATAAGGCGTTATATCAGGCAAAAGCGCAAGGGCGTAATCAGGTCGTTGTCTCTGCTTCCCAGCCCCCTTAGGCATACAGAGATGTATAAAAAAACCGAAGCGCTATGCTTCGGTTTTTTTGCAATCATGGGCGGTAAGTCCCCACGATTAATTATTTTTTGATACGGATAACTGGGGTCTCACCCACCGTCACGGCACCCGTCATTTTGATCAGCTCTTTGATCTCATCCATGTTGGAGATGACCACTGGAGTGAGCGTTGACTTGGCCTTCGCTTCTAGAACGGCCAGGTCGAATTCGATGATGGTATCACCACGCTTGACTTGCTGGCCTTCCTGAGCGATTCGGGTGAAGCCTTCGCCTTTTAGTTCAACGGTGTCGATACCGAAGTGTACGAACAGCTCGATGCCTGAGTCGGATTCCAGAGAGAACGCGTGGTTGGTCTCGAAAATCTTGCCGATAGTACCATCGCACGGCGCAACCATCTTGTTGCCAGCCGGTTTGATGGCGATACCGTCGCCGACGATCTTCTCAGCGAAGACCACGTCAGGCACATCTTCGATCGGCACGATCTCACCCGACAGCGGGGCAAAAATTTCGATACCACCGGTATCAGAACTATCGTCGGAAACCAGTTTCTTCAGTTTATCAAACAGACCCATAGTAAAAGCTCCTAGAGATGATTTGTCGCTGCGTGCAGCCGATCTTAGCAGACTGTTTTCTGCTTAATAAAGCTATCTACGCATGCTTCGATTTCGGCTGCGGTAGCAAAGCTCAGTGCTTGGTCTGCCATTGCCTTCACATCTTCGAAGTTGGTGTTGCGGATAAGCTTCTTGATACGCGGTACAGAGATGGCGCTCATGGAGAACTCATCCAGACCCATACCCAGCAGCAGCAGGGTAGCACGCTCGTCACCAGCCAGTTCACCACACATACCGGTCCACTTGCCTTCGGCGTGGGACGCATCGATAACCATCTTGATCAGGGTCAAGACAGAGGGTGAGAGCGGGTTATACATGGCGGAGATCATCTCGTTACCACGGTCAACAGCCAGAGTGTACTGGGTCAGGTCGTTAGTACCGATACTGAAGAAATCCACTTCCTTGGCCAGATGATGAGCCATCACGGCGGCGGCCGGGGTCTCGATCATGATACCCACTTCGATGGATTCATCAAAGGCTTTACCCTCGGCCCGTAGTTCGGCTTTTAGCGTCTCGACGGTCGCTTTCAGGCTACGGAACTCTTCGACAGAGATGATCATTGGGAACATGATGCGCAGTTTGCCGAAGGCAGAGGCACGCAGAATGGCCCGCAGCTGAGCATTCATGATGTCGGCACGGTCAAAGAAGATCCGCACGGCACGCCAGCCCAGGAAAGGGTTCATCTCTTTCGGGAAATTCATGTACGGCAGTTCTTTGTCGCCGCCGATATCCATGGTGCGCACGATGATCGGCTGATCTGGCATCGCTTCGGCCACTTCTTTATAGGCTTTGAACTGCTCGTCTTCGGTTGGCAGCGCATCACGATCCATAAACAGGAACTCGGTACGGTACAGACCTACGCCTTCGGCGCCATTGCGGATGGCACCTTCGGTATCCTTGACGGTACCGATGTTGGCGCACACTTCAACCTGATGACCATCTAGGGTGATGGCAGGCAAGTCTTTCAGCTTGGCCAGCTCATCTTTCTCAGCCTGGAACTGGGCCTGGAACTGCTTGGCCTCGGTCAGCTGTTCAGCGGTTGGATTGACAATGATCTGGTTATTGATCCCATCAAGGATCAGCAGATCACCATTGTTGACCCGCGCAGTGATGTCGTTGGTGCCCACGATGGCCGGCAGCTCCAGAGAGCGGGCCATGATGGAGGTGTGAGAGGTACGGCCACCGATGTCGGTGACGAAACCCAGCACATATTTTAGGTTGATCTGAGCGGTTTCAGACGGGGTCAGGTCTTTGGCGACTAGGATGACTTCTTCGTCAATGGTACTCAGATTGACAACGGCGATGCCCAAGACGTTCTTGACTAAGCGGGTGCCGATGTCACGAAAATCAGTAGCGCGTTCGCGCAGATAAGGGTCATCTAGCTCGGCCATCATCTTGGCGTACTGCTCGATCACCTCATAGATTGCTTTATCTGCAGAAGCCTTGTTCTCTTTGATGAAGGATCTGATATCCCCTTCTAGCTCCTCATCTTCGAGCAGCATGATATGGCCTTCGAAGATGGCCTCTTTTTCCTCACCGAAAGTGCGTCCTGCCATCTCTTTAATGGCTTCTAGCTGGGCTGCTGACTTGGTGCGGGCTTCGAGGAAACGGTTGATCTCGGCATCAATCTGCTCGGTGGGAATCTTGCCCTGATTGATAACGATTTCATCTTCTTTAAGAAGAAGCGCCTTACCGAATGCGATACCGGGTGACGCAAGAATGCCAGATATCATAATCCTTCCTATTAAAACGACTAAGGGAGAGGAATAAAGCTGGATTACTCCAGCTCATCCATCAGGGCAACCAGCTTTTCAACAGCTTGTTGAGCATCGGGGCCGTCGGCCTGGATGGTCACATTGGTCCCCTTGGTCAGACCGAGGGTCTGCAGTTTAAACAGGCTCTTGGCACTGGCGGATTTACCACCGGATACCACGGTGATTTCGCTTTGAAACTCTTTCGCTTCTTTGACAAATTGCGCTGCTGGGCGGGTGTGCAAACCGTTTTCAGCGGTAATGACAACAGATTTCTCGTACATAAATTCACCCCATCTTATTGATTTTTAAGTGAAAGGTGGTTTTTTAAACCGCTTTTTCACTGTGTCAGTATGGATATGTTGTAAAGTAACGAAATAAAACCTGCAATGGTTTAATCCAGGTCAATTTTCTGTTCAGTATTTCAGTGCCTTGGCGGACTACTCTTCATTGTTGCACTGCAAGCCGCATCAGAGCTGGTTTGCTATTAATTCACAACGAAAAATAACACTTTGTTACTTTGTGATACTTAGTGACAAAGCACCTCGCAACGCCGCACAGGATATGAGATTTATCACAAAATGTCTGCTTTTTTTGTCGCGCGACAGCTTGTTATTTTACCTCGAAAAATAAGAGTGCCACTGACAAGGTGTGTTGCAGTGTCTAGCCAATAACGAAAACGGCGCTCTCAAGAGCGCCGTTTTCGTTGAGCTGAATTCGAGCGTTACTGTTGAAGTTCTTGTTCGCTAAACACACCACTAAACAGTGCGCTGGAGAGATAACGTTCCGCCGCACTCGGTAAGATAACGACGATAGTTTTACCTTCAAACTCCGGTAACTCAGCCAGTCGACTGGCGGCGACGACGGCGGCACCTGAGCTGATACCCGCTAGAATGCCTTCTTCTTCCATGAGACGACGAGCCATGTCGATAGCCTCGTCGCTCGTGACTTTTTCCACTCTATCCAGCAGGGATAAGTCGAGATTACCCGGGATAAAACCGGCGCCGATACCCTGGATCTTGTGCGGACCAGGTTTAATCTCTTCACCCGCCAGTTTCTGGCTGATGACCGGAGATTCAGCAGGCTCTACCGCAACAGAGATAACGGCTTTTCCCTTGGCCTTTTTCAGATAACGAGAAACGCCAGTAATAGTACCGCCAGTACCCACGCCTGCGACGAATACATCAATGTTGCCATCTGTTGCATCCCAGATCTCGGGGCCTGTGGTTTTTTCATGGATCTCAGGGTTGGCTGGGTTTTCAAACTGCTGCAGCAGCACATATTTACCCGGCTCGGATTCGAGGATTTCGTTAGCCTTGGCAATGGCGCCTTTCATGCCCAGTGGCCCTTCGGTGAGCACTAAGTTAGCGCCGAGAGCTTTTAGCAATTTGCGACGCTCGAGGCTCATGGTGGCAGGCATGGTCAGCGTAATGGGATAGCCGCGAGCCGCCGCAACGAAGGCTAGAGCAATACCAGTGTTGCCGCTGGTCGGCTCGATGATCTCTTTACCTTTGCTCAGGATGCCGCGCTTTTCTGCATCCCAAATCAGGTTAGAGCCGATCCGGCATTTTACGCTGAAGCTTGGGTTGCGGCTTTCGATCTTGGCCAGCACCCGTCCTTTCGTGACGCGGTTAAGACGAACCAGCGGGGTCTGGCCGATGGTTTGGCTGTTGTCCTCAAAAATTTTGGTCATGGTGCTATCCCTGTTGCTGTGAAGGCGATGTGGCAAGATTACTCGGCGTGTTATGAATGAGAAGTGACTATTCGTTATAACTATATGGCATTAAAACATATGAGATTTATGCTCTTTGATTGGTGAGCTCCTGCGCTGAGCCCCTTAGCTTGGTGTGTTGCTAATGCCTGCCATCCCGGTGTAGCGCTCCCCGTTTCAGGGGATTATACGGTCGTCTATTGCTCTTTGGGATGGTCTGCTTGCCTGAGGCCTTTCTTCTCACCCCGCCCTCTATTCTGATGCTCAACATGCTGTTTTTGAGCCCTGAGTACAGCCAATGATGGGGGTAACTGAGATTTAGTGGCGAAAGCGAATGAATGATTCCAATGAAGACGATGTTTGCTATTATCCGGGCACCTTTTTAATCGTTGGTTGGCTATCCAAGAATCCCAATGTACACACAGTTCTTCGGCCTTTCAGAACCCCCGTTCTCCATCTCTCCTAATCCCAAATATCTCTACATGAGCGAACGCCATGCTGAAGCCTTGGCTCATCTCAACTATGGGTTGCAAGATGGCGGTGGATTTGTGCTGCTAACGGGGGAGGTGGGGACGGGGAAGACTACGGTGTCCCGCTGTTTGCTCCAGCAGCTGCCTGTTGATACTCAGATCGCCTATATCCTCAATCCTTCCCTGACGGAGCGAGATCTGCTGGCGGCTATCTGTGATGAGTTTGAACTCAGTTATCCCGTTGAAGCAGGTATTAAGCTACTGTTTGACCGCATTCGTGACCACCTGCTTGCTAATCTGGCCGCAGGTAAGCGCAGTGTGGTGTTAGTCGATGAAGCTCAACATCTATTGCCCAGTGTCTTAGAGCAGTTACGTCTACTGACCAACCTTGAAACAGATGATAAAAAGTTGCTGCAGGTGGTATTGATTGGCCAGCCTGAGTTGCAACACATGCTACGTCAACCCCTGTTGCGCCAGCTCGCACAGCGGATCACTGCTCGTTATCATCTGCTACCGCTAACAAAATACGATATTGATGCGTATGTCCGGTTTCGCCTGCAGGTGGGGGGGTGTGTACAACCGATCTTTACTGCCAAAGCCATTGCAACACTCCATCGTTTAAGTGGTGGTATTCCTCGACTGATCAACTTGATCTGTGATCGTGCACTGCTTGGCGCCTTTGCACGGGGGAGTTACAAAATTGTCCATCGGGACATTAACCAGTCTGCCTTCGAGGTGGCGGGGATCCGCGATGAAGGGAGTTGGCTCTCAACGCTGAGTATTGCGGTGGTGGGGGCGGTGCTGGTCGCTGCCGGTTGGTGGGGTTGGCAATATGTTGGCGTATTCCCTGCTCGTCCTGTAGTCAAGGTTGAAGTGCCGGTCACCATTGATGAGACGCCGGAACAACGCGAGCAATTGACGGACGCGATTAACCAATCAATAGACCCTGCCAGCGCGATGCAGAATCTCTACAAGGTATGGGGCTACGACACCACTTTCGAAGAGGCCACCTGTGATAATGCACCGCGTGCGGGGCTGCGTTGCCAAGAGGGAGAGGCCACATTAACTGACATAGAAAATTGGCAATACCCCGTCCAAGTCAGCCTGACTGATGAGACGGGGGGGCTTTACTATGCGACTTTAGTGACCCTTGGCCCCGCTAAAGCAAGCCTGTTGATCGGTGAGCAAAGCTGGCAGGTTGAGCGACAGTGGTTATCTGATCATTGGGGTGGGAGCTACACCTTACTGTGGCGTATGCCCAAAGGTAATCTCAGTTTGATTAGCAGTAATGCCTCACTTGCCCAGCTTCAGTGGCTTGACAATGCGTTAAGCCGAGCCTTGCAGCAACCGGATCGTAAAATCCGCCGTTTTGATGAGATCCTCAAAAATAAGCTGCAGCAGTTTCAACGGGAGCAGGGGCTGACCCCAGACGGCATTGCTGGCAGCCAGACCTTATTGCGCCTGAATGCCCTGTCCGGTGAGCCCATGCCACGGCTGGAGGAGACCTCCTGATGTCAACCCTACTTAATGCGCTGCGCCGAGCGCAGCAACCGACCAGTTCCCCCTATATCCCTGCCATGGGATTGGCGATGGCGCGAGATGAAGAGCGCCCCGCACGCCGATGGAGTTTGTTGCTTGCGCCTCTTGCCCTCGTTTTAGGGGGCGCGGCTAATTATGGCTGGCACTTGCTGCATCTACGTCCGATTGAGGAAACCGTAGAGGTAAAAGAGGTGGTGAGTTCACCATTTATGCGGGTTGAACCTAAAGTGATGATCACTCGGCCACTGCCTCCTCCCCTTCCTGCTCCGGTGATCCAGCCCCGGATCGTTGCGCAATCTAGTGGCATCGACAGCCCACCACAAAGTGGCCTCAGTTTGGCGGATCAACTGCTGCGTGCACTCAATGAAACGCCGCTACAAGATTCAGTCATGCCAGCTCCCCCCGCCACACAGGCCGCTACGGCGCAGCCCGTGGCATTGGGAGCAGCCCCGTTAGCAATACAGCAGCAAGTCCCGGCATTGAGTTACGGCTCCCATGTCTTTTCATCTAATGCAAGCAAGCGGGCCGTGATGCTCAATGGCCGCGAGTTTAAGGAGGGTAGTGAAGTGCTACCCGGTGTGCGACTGAGCACGATTGCGCAAGATCACATCGTGTTACAGATTGCAGGTCAGCAAGTTTCCCTGCGCGCATTACAAGATTGGCCAGGATGAAGCGAAGCATCAGTTTGAGCAGAATTAATCTGAGCAGGCTTCTTTTTGCACATTGTTTCAATCAGCCCTGTTGTATCGAGGCCCACAGCCATAGACAATAGCCGGCCATGGCAACCATATGAAGTTGTTGATAAAGATGACACCACTATTCAGGGACGAACGACTGACCTTGCTGTTGGCTAGCTGCCGACGATTGCCCTTTGCCAAGCTCAATTATCCTCTCTTCTGGGCTTTGCTCCTATTGCTGGCCCAACAGTGTGCCAGCTTGACGTGGCATGTGTTAGCTATGGTGTCAGCCCCGCCGAGTGCGCCGTGGCAACCCGCGATGATCGATAGCCCCACCAACAGTCGCGCAGTGCTCAATCTCAATCAGTTGCAGCAATTAAGCCTCTTTGGCAAAGCGCCCACTAAAGAAAAAACGGTTGCTGCGGTGGCGGTGGATGCCCCTCGTACTCAGCTCAATGCCCAGCTCAATGGCGTGCTTGCCAGCTCGGTCGCCGCGAAATCTATCGCGATCGTCACTATGGCGGGCAGACAAAACTCATATGGGATTGGCGATCTCATCGATGGTACTCAAGCGACGATTCGTCAGATTCTCGCTGATAGGGTGATTTTGGAGCTTGATGGCCGTGACGAAACCTTGATGTTGGACGGTGAGGAGTATGGCAAGGCGCCTTCGCAAGCCACATTGCCGACGGTCTCGTTGACGACGGTGCGTAATGAGTTGCTAAAAAATCCACGTAAAATCAACGATTACTTCAATATATCCCCAGTGCAGGTCGATGGTCGGATGGTCGGCTATCGCCTCAATCCTGGTAATGATCCAACACTCTTTAATCAGACCGGATTGCAAGCCAATGACTTGGCCGTCAGCGTTAATGACTTGGATTTACGAGATAATATGCAAGCCATGCAAGCGATGGAACAGATGGCGGGTGCCTCGGAAATGACCGTCACTGTCGAACGACAAGGGGCGTTACTTGATATCTATTTTGGCTTGTCAGAATAACGATCTGGAGTCGTAGCAATAATGATTAATCACTTAAAGAACTGGCGTTTGGCAACACTTGCCACCGCCCTGATGGTACTGTCAGGCACCACGTTGGCAACCGAATACTCAGCCAGTTTCAAGAATGCTGACATTGAAGAATTCATCAATACGGTGGGTAAAAATCTCAATAAAACCATCATTATTGAGCCTTCGGTACGCGGTAAGATCAATGTTCGCAGTTACGATCTCCTCAACGAAGATCAGTATTATCAGTTTTTCCTAAGTGTGTTGGATGTCTATGGTTTTGCCGTGGTGCCGATGGATAACGGCGTGCTCAAAGTGCTGCGCTCACGAGATGCTAAAACCTCTGCCATACCGGTAGTCGATGGCACTAATCCCGGCCAAGGGGATGAGATGGTGACCCGTGTGGTACCAGTGCGTAACGTCTCAGTCCGTGAGCTAGCACCATTACTACGTCAGCTTAACGACAATGCCGGTGGCGGTAACGTGGTGCACTACGACCCTTCCAACGTCTTGCTGATCACTGGCCGCGCTGCCGTGGTCAATCGCTTAGTCGAAGTCGTCAACCGAGTGGATCGGGCTGGCGACCAAGAGGTGGACATTATCAAACTTAAGTTTGCCTCTGCGGGCGAAATGGTGCGACTGGTGACCAACCTTAATAAAGATAATTCCCCTCAGGGCGGTGCCGCCTCCTTGCTACTGGCCCCTAAAGTGGTTGCCGATGAGCGCACTAACTCAGTCGTTGTCAGCGGTGAGCCAAAAGCGCGAGCCCGTATTATTCAGATGGTGCGTCAGCTCGACCGTGACTTGCAAAGTCAAGGCAATACCCGGGTGTTCTACCTCAAGTACGGTAAAGCCAAGGACATGGTCGATGTACTTAAAGGGGTGAGTGCCAGTATTGAGGCAGACAATAAGGGAAGTGCCGGAGCAAATGGCGCGGCAGGTGCTGCCAGTATTGGTGGCGGTAAACTGGCCATCTCCGCCGATGAGACCACCAACGCCCTCGTCATCACCGCTCAGCCCGATGTCATGGCTGAACTTGAACAGGTGGTGGCGAAACTCGATATCCGCCGAGCACAGGTGCTGGTCGAAGCCATCATCGTTGAGATGCAAGATGGCGATGGGCTTAATTTAGGGGTGCAGTGGGGTAACGCCAATGGCGGTGGTACGCAGTTCACTAATTCAGGCTTGCCTATTACGGGAGCCATTGCCGCCGGTAAGGATTATCAAAATAACAAAACGGATACCGCCACCAATCTGCTAAAAGGGTTTAATGGCATGGTTGCTGGTTTCTATCGTGGTGATTGGGCCATGCTCGCCACTGCATTGTCCACTAACACCAAAAATGACATTCTCTCGACCCCCAGTATCGTCACCATGGACAATAAAGAGGCCTCCTTCAACGTCGGGCAAGAGGTGCCAGTACAGACTGGATCACAAAGCTCTACCTCAGGTGACAACATTTTCAATACCATCGAACGCAAGACAGTAGGTACCAAGCTGGTGGTCACCCCGCAGATCAACGAAGGGGATTCGGTGCTGCTCAATATTGAGCAGGAGGTCTCTAGCGTTGCCACAGCACAAGCAATAGGAACTGCCGCGCTAGGTCCGACTTTCGATACTCGTACCGTTAAAAACGCGGTATTGGTTAAAAGTGGTGAAACCGTGGTTTTAGGCGGTTTAATCAGTTCTGACACTAAAGAAGAGGTATCCAAGGTGCCACTGCTTGGCGATATCCCCGTGTTAGGCTATCTGTTTCGCTCCACCGCAACCAACACCTCGAAGCGTAATCTGATGGTCTTTATTCGGCCAACGATACTGCGGGACGCTGACATCTATTCGGGGGTATCTAGTAACAAATACTCACTGTTTCGGGCAAAGCAGCTAGAGGCTGCGGCACAGGAGGGTTATCTCACCTCTCCTGAGCGCCAGGTACTGCCAGCCTATGGCCAAGACGTGATGGTATCGCCCGAGCTACAAATGCAGATCGAGCAGACCCAAATTCGTCAGCAAAACACCGCTGATAGCGTGACGCCCTTTGTCCAGAGTCGGCCCTGATGAGCGCTTACCATCTCGATGCCAGCGAGCTGCCGCCAGCGTTGCCTGAGCTACCCTTTGCCTTTGCCCGTAATTTTGGGGTGATCCTGACTGAGCGGGTGGGTGCACCGGTATTGCTCTGTCGCATGGGGGTCACCCCCGAGACGTTACTCGAAGTTCGCCGCGTCGCGGGGTGCCACTTCGCGGTCGAGTTGCTGGACAATGACGCTTTTGAAGCCTTGTTGATGGCCCACTATCAGCGTGATTCCTCCGAGGCGCGCCAGTTGATGGAAGATCTCGGCAACGAGATGGACTTCTTCGCCTTGGCTGAAGAGCTGCCCCAGAGCGAAGATCTGCTGGACGCCGATGACGACGCCCCAATCATTCGTCTCATCAACGCCATGCTGAGTGAAGCGATTAAAGAAGAGGCCTCCGATATCCATATCGAGACCTTCGAGCGGGCGCTGGTGATCCGCTTTCGTATCGATGGTGTATTGCGAGAGATCTTGCGCCCTCATCGTAAGCTGGCATCACTTTTGGTCTCGCGGATCAAGGTCATGTCGCGGATGGATATCGCCGAGAAGCGGGTGCCGCAAGATGGCCGGATTTCCTTACGTATTGGCGGCCGCGCCGTTGACGTGCGGGTCTCTACCATGCCGTCGAGCTACGGTGAGCGGGTGGTACTGCGTCTGCTTGACAAGAACAATGTGCGCCTTGAACTGAAACAGCTAGGGATGACGGCGGCGAATCGCACCATCATCAGCGAGCTTATTCGCAAGCCGCACGGCATTATCTTGGTCACCGGCCCGACCGGTTCCGGTAAATCCACCACCCTTTACGCGGCGCTTTCCGAGATTAACTCCCGGGATCGCAATATCCTGACAGTGGAAGATCCCATCGAATATGACCTCGAAGGGGTGGGGCAGACTCAGGTCAACACCAAGGTAGACATGACCTTCGCCCGCGGCCTGCGTGCGATCTTGCGTCAAGATCCAGACGTGGTGATGGTGGGAGAAATTCGAGATCTGGAAACTGCCCAGATTGCGGTGCAGGCGTCACTGACCGGTCACCTGGTGATGTCGACCCTGCACACCAACACCGCCATCGGGGCCATCACTCGGATGCGGGACATGGGGATCGAGCCTTTCCTACTCTCCTCATCGCTCTTGGCGGTGCTAGCCCAGCGGCTGGTTCGTACTCTCTGCCCCGATTGCCGCACTCCACGCCTCATCTCCGAGCAAGAGCGGATCGCCATGGGGATCGAGCAAACCATTGACCAGCAAATTTGGCACCCGGTGGGGTGCGAGCAGTGCAACCACACCGGTTATCGTGGCCGTACCGGTATTCACGAGCTGGTGGTGATCGATGAAGCGGTGCGCGAGGCTATCCACAGTGCTAGCGGGGAACTTGCCATCGAGCGATTGATCCGTGGCCACACTCCTAGCATCCGCCGTGATGGCATCGACAAGGTCCTTAAGGGGCAGACCAGCCTCGAAGAGGTATTGCGCGTGACCCGGGAAGATTGAGATGGCGGCATTTGAATACAAAGCTCTGGATAACAAAGGGCGCCAGAAACAAGGGGTGCTGGAGGGCGATTCGGCACGTCAGGTGCGTCAGCTGCTGCGCGAGCAGGGCCTGACGCCGCTGGAAATTCATGAGACCACCGAAAAAGCCAAACGTGAGGCAACTCGTTTTGCCCTGTTTCGGCGTGGGGCCAGCACCTCTGAGCTGGCGCTGATCACCCGCC
>NZ_PGGC01000136.1 GCF_002795305.1 Aeromonas cavernicola | reverse complement strand
GCCTTGAGCTGCGCCTGCAGGGCCACAGCCCAGAGCGCTTGCTGGCGGCTGGCAAGCGCCGCTCTCCCTGATGTAGCCGCTGGCGCAGCAGTTGTTGCAAACGGCTGGCAAGCTCGTCGAGGTGCTGGGATTGCTGCTGCAGCCGCCGCTTTGGATCTTGATGGTCGAGCCGCTTTTGCAACAGTTCAGCGCGGTGCCGCGCGGCAGTTTGCAAGCGGGTTATGCCTTGTATTAAGCGCTGCTTGATGTGAGCCAAGCGCTGGGCTCGGGCTTGGTTATCGGGCGCTACCAATTCAGCGGCCGCAGAGGGGGTCGGGGCGCGTAAATCAGCGGCAAAGTCGCTGATGGTGACATCCACCTCATGGCCCACTGCGCTGATAATCGGGATGGTGGAGTGGGCGATGGCGCGGGCCACCGCCTCTTCGTTAAAGCACCAGAGATCTTCAAGGGATCCCCCACCACGCCCGACGATCAGCACATCCACCTCGGCCCGCCGGTTGGCGTTAGCAATCGCGGCGACGATCTGGCTGATGGCGGCGCTCCCTTGCACCTGAGTGGGGTAGATAATCACCGGCAGATCCGGCGCACGCCGTTTGAGCACCGTCAGCATATCGTGCAGGGCGGCGCCGGTGGCGGAGGTGATAAGGCCCACTGCGCGCGGCTCACGGGGCAGCGGCCGTTTACGGCTCTCGTCAAACAGCCCTTCGGCCCCGAGGCGGCGCTTGAGCTCATCAAAGCGCAGCGCTAGCACGCCATCCCCTGCGGGCTGCATCGATTCGATGATCAGCTGATAGTCACCGCGCGGCTCATAGAGCGACACCCGGGCCTGCACCAGCACCTGCATCCCATCCTGCGGGCGAAATACCACCCGCCGATTGTTGCCCTTGAACATGGCGCAACGCACCTGCGCAGAGAGATCTTTGAGCGAAAAGTACCAGTGGCCGGAGCTCGGCATCGCCAGATTGGAGAGCTCGCCGGTCAGCCACACCAGCCCCAAATCTTGCTCCAAGATCATGCGCACAGCGCTGTTGAGGCGGGTAACGGTAAACACCGGCGGTTCGGACGAGGTAGGAAGGGGGCGGTGAGTCAACGTCGCTCCTGATCAGGATAGGAAAAAGGCCGCGCCATCATAACGCAGTTCACCGCCGCTGCCGAGCAGTGGGGCACCAGCGGGCGTCAGGTGGTAGCGGCCAATGGCATGACCCATCGCCCATCGGATGGACCCAATGGGGAGGGGCAAGAAGCGCTGGGCAGGGCTTTGTTGCCGCGTGGCTTTGCTGCAGCATTCAGAGGCCAAATTAGCGGCGCAATGTTATTGCGCTTCATCACATGTCGAAACAGAATGTTCAATGTGCTCCAGCTCAACCTGTTTGTAGTGTAAAGCCTTCGCTACTTGTTCCTGCACGCCAGCCACATCGCTGCTGGCAAAGCGTGCGATCAGTTGGTCATAGACGCTAATTTCGTCCTCTTGGCGTGCTAGCTGACCGAGGGTGATGCCTTTATTAAGTAGAGCGCTAGCCACTCGTTCCTGCACGCCAGCCACATCGCTATGGGCAAAGCGTGCGATCAGTTGGTCATAGACGCTAATTTCGTCTTCTGGACGTGCTAGCTGACCGAGGGTAACACCCTTGTTGACTAGAGCCTGTGCCACTGTTTCCTGCACGCCAGCCATATCGCTATGGGCAAAGCGTGCGATCAGTTGGTCATAGACGCTAATTTCGTCCTCTGGGCGTGCTAGCTGACCGAGGGTGATGCCTTTATTAAGTAGAGCGCTAGCCACTGCATCCAGCACGCCAGCCACATCGCTGCTGGCAAAGCGTGCGATAAGCTGGTCATAGACGCTCATTTCGTCCTCTGGGCGTGCTAGCTGACCGAGGGTGATGCCCTTATTAAGTAGAGCCTTTGCCACTTGTTCTTGCACACCAGCCACATCGCTGCTGGCAAAGCGTGCGATCAGTTGGTCATAGACTGCAATTTCTTGTTCTAAATCGGTTTGCTTGAGTGCCCAATTCAAATAAGCCCGAGCTACCCACTCTTGTTCTGCATCATCTAATGGCTCGTGCGATTGCGAGGATTTAATGATTTCTTCATTTTTACCCTGCATATACAATTCGAGATAGTTGGAGCGCTGTGCAGTACGTTCTTGAGCTTGTGCTGCTTCGAGGCGTTGTCGCAGTTGTTGCAGAATATCTAGAGTGGTTGTTAGGCCAAGTTGCTCTGTATTCGATGATGTGTTGTTGCCTTTATGGTTATTCGTTTGTGGGTAGGGCAAGACAGGTTTTAACTCTTCGAGCAAGTGAGCATATGGATCAGTAAAAATCTGGGGCGGAAAACAGCCTAGCTCTTGTGCTAACTCGATTAAAAACACATCCGCACCATCAGTGCACGGCATATAGTGCGCCAAGTTTATTTTTAAAATAGATTCTTCAATATGCGTTGGGGCGTGCTCCGCGATATCAACCCAAAATAGTCGATGCTGACCGGAGTAATGATCCTTTATTTGTGGAAAAAAAGCATCCGCTTGTCCGCTATAGCCAATAAATAAGGCCGGTGATTCATTTAATGTTGCTTGAATAAATTGGCTTAATTGTTCTGCATGAGAAGCCGTTTCATCGTTTGTATTAAGTTGGGCGAAGCCATGACTCTGACCGTGTAAATGGATAATGGCTGGCTTATCAATTAAATGATAAAGGTTTAAGTTGGCGGCGGTAAAATCGTAAGTCGCTGGGTACAGACCCAGTAAGCCACAGCTACGAGCCAATAAATTATCAAAATTAAAAGTCAGTATTCGGCTGATATACTCCTCTCGCAGTAAGCAAGCCAATGCAATGTGTGCCCAGTTAATGTTTGCCTTGTTAATATACCCCTTTAGGAATTCTCGACGGTCATCACGCCCAATTTGGGCCATGCACTTTCCGTAGTCTTCACGCTCAGCACTGTTTAGTAATTTCAGTTCAGTAGAAAAAGATTGTTGTAATTCGGCGATTAATGTTTTTGCCAGTGGTATTCCTGCTGTTACAGAGCAGCCCGCACCTGTAAAAAATACAAATGGTTTTTTATTCTCTCTGGCTTTACGCATCAAATTAGCTAAGTCAGAAACATTATATTTTGGTTGTTTGTTCATAATGTATGAAACCTTACGGTTATGATGCCATCCATCTTGGTTTTATGTTTCCTGAGTGCCTGTTGGGCTTCGCGTTGCACTGTCCCCACCAACAACAGATGCCATCGCTTGTGGATAGTCACAGCCACACTCTTTATTGCCCTGTGCTGGCACTCACCCATATCAACACCGCCGATTTTGGCCGACATGGTAAGCCAAATGGCGCCTTGCTTGTTAGAAAAAGAGAGGGCTAATCGCGAGAAAGCCCCGATTATTTGCGCTAACTCACCCAATCGACTGACTACGTAGTGATCTCATCAACCTCGCTTACCTCCCTCCCTTTACTGGTTGTGGCAAGCTATGGTGTGATGTTCGGCTAAACCGTAGGTTGAGGCTGAACGAAGTGCAGCCCAAGGTTTACCTGCAATACTCGGATACCCATTTCTTATATCTGGCGGTGCAGCACCTTATTCAAGAGGCCCTGATTTGTTCGGGGAGATGACCGGGAATTCGAGTTACGGGTTGGCCAAGAAAATGAAGGGGCGGTGTTGAGGTCGTTTGGTTATGCCAGCGATAACCCCATATGAGCGGGACTATATCCCGAATAAATGGGATAAAGTGGATATAAAGAGACCTCCATCTTCATTTCAATCCGCTCTCGCTAACTGGTTGCTAATATCGTCACCGAAATATGGATTCAATCGACTGTATTTGTACGGCAATATCTGCCTTAGGGTCACTGTTTAGCGGCAAAAAATTAATTTTTTTGCTGTTTAATGAATTTGCTGATGGTCAGCGGGCCCGATGGGGAAATTATGTTTTATTTGAGTCTTAATAAATTAAAATAAGGCTGGTCATTAATTATTATTAAAATCAATAATGTATTTCCATTAATGCACTCTTTATTTACTGTTAAAGGTAGTTAATAGCATGTAAATATGGCTGCAGACGGGCCTTGCAAAGACAGGTTATTTTAAGATTCTATTGTATCCAAATTACCATGAGCAGGAGCAATATTGCCG
>NZ_PGGC01000135.1 GCF_002795305.1 Aeromonas cavernicola | reverse complement strand
AACTACCTTGAAAAACACCGCAGGTGATCGAATGGCGTGGCAAACCGACGATGATCCGGTGTGATAATGGGCCGGAATATATCAGCGAAGAGCTCAAGGAGTGGGCGGCGAAACAGGAGATCACTTTGGGATATATCCAACCTGGCAATCCCCAGCAGAACGCGTACATAGAGCGGTTTAACAGAACGGTGCGTTACGATTGGTTGGCTCATCACCTGTTTGGCACGCTGGAAGAGCTACAAGAATTTGCAACGCAATGGCTGTGGATTTATAACCATGAACGGCCCAACATGACGCTAGCTGGCTACACACCGAAGCAGCATCTGGCAAAGGCTGCATGACCTCTACTTTTGAATGCCCCTAAAAATGGGGGGATTACCGATGCATGCCGGCATATTCATCAGGATCTTGAAGAAAGCATCAGGATAATTTGCATGATAGTTACAAAATGTACTGTGGAGTCACAATGAAAGCGATTTTCTTCTTATCCGCAACACTCACATTGAGTGGCTGTGCCAATTCAATACTGGAGGGGAACTCATCATTTTTAGCATCAACTAGACAAAACATTTCGCGGGATAGTACTGATTGTAAGGGATGGGTCATCGTGCAACAGGCCGAATCCCCAGCCGCAGAAAACCGGACACAAACCTTAAATCGCAACGCCAATAACACAGCCAATCGTTCTCTAGCTACGTTATATAACCGTTGCATGACGCAGCGAGGATGGAGTTATGAGGCTATTGCAGCGCAAAATGATGCGTACAAAAAAGAGGTAGAGTTGCAAGCACGTACTTTTTTTGAAAAGTTCCCACAATATCTTAATGCACCGGACGAGGAAGCTAGGCTTTCTAACGAATTTGAGCGGGCATTGAACGATCCGAATAATCAAGGCTTAAGCCTCTATCAAATTCTTTTAGTGGCACACACTCAACTACAAACTCAGCAATGAGGCGTTCGATAAAGGCCGTGTGAAGCGCGGGTTTTACCATCGCACTGTAGTGGCATAGTGAATTTGGCCACCTGATTAGAGGTGATACTCTCACCTCATACACTGACAGCTGTGTAGTGGTCAAGTAAAACTGGCCACGGTTTTATAAGCAGCCCAATACTGCAGTTAAGATTCATTTGGTGTCAAACCACCGTTGTAGTGATGGGGACGAATGTTGCTGTAATAGCCCATCAAATACTCACTGATACTCTCCCTGGCATCGACCACATTTTTGTAGCCATGCTCAGGAACCCATTCACTTTTCAAACTACGAAATAGCCGCTCCATCGGTGCGTTATCCCAGCAATT
>NZ_PGGC01000134.1 GCF_002795305.1 Aeromonas cavernicola | reverse complement strand
GTTGGCCGCCGGAGAGCTCGCCGCAGCGCTGCTGCCACTTGTCGGCAATCCCCAGCCGAGCCAGCTCGGCTTTCGCCCCTGCCGCATCATATGGCCGCAGCAGTGAGTAGAGTGATCGCACCAGCGACCACTGCCCCAACCGTCCTGCCAGCACCGCAGTCAGCACCAACTGGGATGCAGGCAACGGTGGTTGCTGCCAGACTCGACCAATCCGGCTACGCAGCCGCTGGCGAGCACGGCTGGTGAGGGCCCACGGATCTTGCTGCCAGAGCGCGACCGCCCCTTCGCTGCGCAGCTCAGTGCCGATCACCCGCAGCAAACTGGTTTTGCCGGCACCACTGGGGCCAATAACGGCAACGCACTCACCCACGGCAATGGTCAGGTCCAGCGGCTGCAGGATGCGATGCTCCCCGAGCCGCAGCCCTGCGCCGTGCAAGGCAACAGCGATCACTTCAGCAAACCAGCCTGGATCGCGGCAGCTTCGATGCCCTGATAGTTCTCAGGCTGGGTGGCGATGAAACGGCTCGCCCGTTGTAATTTGAGGATCTCAGCCTGCGCTGGGATGGCAGGATCGAGGTTGAGAAAGGCCTGTTTGATCTTGGCTTGCAACGCAGAGTCGAGATCGCCACGCACAGTCCAGTTGTAGTCAAAGTAGGTGGGAGTAGTCCAGATCACCTTCACCTTGCTGGTATCCACCTTACCCTCTTCCACCAACTTGTCCCACACCGAGGCATTGAGGGCTCCGGCGGGTACTTTGCCGGAAGCGACCCAGGCGACGGTGGCATCATGGGCGCCAGAGAAAGCAACGTGGGCAAAATCCCGCTCTGGGTTGATCCCTTGTTCGGCCAAGAAGTGACGCGGCATCAGGTGGCCGGAGGTGGAAGAGGGAGAACCGAACGCAAAATCCTTGCCCTTGGTATCAGCCAAGGTCTGGATGCCGCTGTCAACATTGGCGATGAATTTGGAGGTGAACTGGGCATCTTCTTGCCGCTGCACTAAGGGCACCACCTTGTTAGCACGGCGATGTGCTTGCACATAGGTGAAGCCGCCCAGCCAAGCCATATCCAGCTTGCCTGCCGCCAACGCTTCCACCACGGCGGCGTAATCATTGACCGGCACGAATACCACCTCGCGCCCAGTCTGGGCTGCCAGATAGTCACCCAGCGGCGCAAACTTGCGCTGCAACTCGGTGGGCGCTTCATCTGGAATAGCGGAAACCCGCAGTGGCTCGGCGGCGGTGGCGCTTAGGCTGGCAAACAGGGTAGTCAGGGCAAATATCCAGTGACGGCTCATCGGGCAATCCTTTGTAGTCTGTGCGGTAGGCAAGAGAAAGGTCCGGCACGGGCCGGACCTTGTAAGGGCGCTATGGTAGGGGGCCACCGGCGCAATGCGCAAGATGGCGGCAGCCAAAAAAGCGCGCTAGACCCCCACTTGAAAGGCCTGCTTGAGGTTACGGATAAAATCGGCATCTCGGCACAGGGTTTTGCCCGGGCTGTCGGAGATCTTGGCCACTGGGCCACCGTTGCACTCGATTAGCTTGAAGACAATGTTCATCGGGCTCACGCCGGGCAGGTCACAGGTGATTTTGGTGCCAATGCCAAAACTGGTGTTGATCCGACCACGGAAATGGCGCAACAGCTCGACCGCTTTATCAAGATTGAGGCCATCGGAAAATACCAAGGTCTTGTCAGCAGGGTCGATACCGAGGCGCTGGTAGTGGCTAATGGCTTTTTCACCCCACACCACCGGATCGCCAGAATCGTGGCGCAGCCCCTGATAACGGCTGGCGAGATCAAAATCGAAATCGCGCAAGAACGCATCCATGGTGATGCAGTCAGTGAGGGCGATCCCTAAGTGGTCGGTAAACTCGTCCAGCCAGCTCGTGAGGGCTGCACGCTGGCTGTGTTCAAGAGGGAAGCCGAGTTGCTGGTGGGCTTGGAACCACTCATGAGCCTGAGTGCCCACCGCAGGTAACTGATACTTCTGGGCCAATAGGTAGTTACTGGTGCCACGAAACGCCGGTAAACGCTCCTTGAGGCGCCCCACCACCGCATCCTGCACCGCGTGGGAGAAACGGCGGCGAGTGCCAAAGTCGATGATGTTAAATTCGCTCATCTCCTCGGGGCTGAGCTCCCGCTCTAACTTATCAATCTTCTGATCGAGCCGATCCAGCGCTTGGCTCACCCCCAACTGTGGGTAGCGGAAGCGGTTGCGCATCTCGCTGATGATCGCGAGCACAGGGATCTCCCACAGGATCACATCCTGCCACGAGCCTTCGACCCGCACATTGATCCGACCATCTTGCTCAAACACCTTGAGCAGGGAGGCATCAAGGGGTTTACGCCGCAAATGATCAAGATAATCGGCAGTAAAAAAAGGGCGCTCGGCTAGAAAGTTGAGCTCAGGCCCAGTCAGCCGCAGGGAGCCGGCCAGCCGTAACTGCTCTTCGATCTGGCCCATCATCGGCAACAGATCCTCTTCATTGCGGCTGTGAAATTCAGCCACAACCTCGGCATCCGGGTAACGGTGAAACACCGCCTGCTGCATGTGCAGCTTGTAAGCATCTGTATCGAGCAGGCTGGTGAGGATCGGTGGCATATCAGGTGTCCAGCAGGTGTTGTAAATCGGTCAGGGTCTGCGCCAGCTCGGCGCCGGCGTCGATCATTTGGGTATGGGCGGCAGCGATGGTCGCAGGGGCAATGCCACGGCAGGCAGCAAGATGGACAATCACCCGCAACCCAGCGCGGCGTAGTTGCAGCACGCTAGTCTTCACGCAGTAATCGGTCGCTAATCCGCCAACCAGCACAGTGTCAACGTGCCGAGCTTGTAAAAACTCGATAAGCCCAGTGCTGCGCTGCTCGGCCAGATCGTGAAAACAGGCGCCATAAGGATGCAGGTCTGGTTCGACCCCCTTCCACACGAAAAAATCGTAATCAATGGGTGCGGGTAAGCCATCTAGCAGCTCGAATCCCTTGCTACCGGGCACACAATGCACCGGCCAGCAGAGATCGGCATTGGCCAAGGCCAAGGGTTGCAGGATCTTAGCAGGGTCTGTGACCGCCCAGACCGCATTGGCAGGATGAGCATCTTTGCTGCCAATGCGCAAGCTGGCCAACGCCGCCTGTGCATTGAGTGCCGCCACGATCTCATCGCCGCCCGCAACGGGCAGCTCATGCGGACACAGCGGGGTAAACCCCTTCTGCGCATCAATATCTAGGCTGGCAACGATTCCCATGATTAGCTCCTGCACATAATATTCGTGTGATATTATCTACCAAACATTAATAGAAGGCGAGCAGGGCGAGCAAGATGCTAAGAATGAGTCTGGATATGGTGGTATTGCGACTGCACGATGAGCGGCTCGAACTGCTGCTTACCCCTCGTGCTCAATCCCCTTTTGCTCATAGCTGGCAACTGCCGTCACTGTGCATTGATGAAACCCGCGATCGGGATTTGGAATCTGCGCTCAGCCGTTTGCTGACGGAGTGGGGCCTCGGCCACTGCTACAGCGAGCAAGTCTGCACCTTGGGCAATCTGGCGCGCGACCCCCGTGGCTGGTCCACCGCCTTGGTCTATCTGTGCTTGGTGGGCCCCGACATCAATCCAGTCCATGGCAGCTGGCAACCCCTCAACGCCCTGCCCGGCTTAAGCCTTGCCTTTGACCATGGTCAGCTGATTGCAAAAGGGTTGGAGCGGCTTCGGATCAAAAGCCGCTACAGCACCTTACCGCTGCAATTACTGGGGTCGGTCTTCACCTTGTCCGAGGTGCAGCGTGCGTTTGAGATCATTTTGCAAACTCCAATGAACACCGCCGCTTTTCGTAAGCGGATCCATCGCGCCAACATCTTGGTCGATACCGGCCACAAACGGACTGGCAAACAGCGCCCCGCCATTCTGTATCGGCTAGAAAACCCTTGCTGCGTGATGTTCGATCAGGTGATGCACGGAGCAGAAGCGTGAGCGTTCACCCCATCCGGGTGCTGGTGAGCGCCTGCCTGTTGGGTCAACCAGTGCGTTACGATGGTCAGAGCAAGGGGATGGTCAGCGCTTGGCTAAGCGAGCTCGGGGCCGAGGGACGGCTGCTGGCCTTTTGCCCCGAAGTGGCAGGCGGCTTGCCAACCCCGCGCGCCCCTGCCGAACGCCAAGGTGAACGGGTGGTCACCGTCAGCGGGCAAGAGGTCACGGCCGAGTTTGCCCGTGGTGCCGAGCTGGCGCTAGCTCTCTGTCAGGCAGAGGGGATTCGCTTCGCCCTGCTCAAAGAGGGCAGCCCCTCTTGTGGCAGCAGCCGGATCTATAACGGCCGCTTCGCCGGAGTATCAGTAGCAGGTGAGGGCATCACCACGGCGCTGCTACGCCGTCACGGCATTGCCGTATTCAGCGAGGATCAATTGCCTGCGCTGGCCTCGGCATTGGCTGCCTCTTGAGTGGCCAGCGACCGTGGCACCGGTTCGTGCTGCCAACGTGTCAGCACCTCGTCTTTCTCCTGCCAGCGCTGGTTTAACCACCCCTGAAAGCCCCGCTTGAACTGCTTGTCATTGAAGTAGTCACCGACCAGCGCGTCCGCCACCGGCAGCGCCTCAATGCGTACCTGAATACGCTTCATCCGTCCCATCAAAAAGTCTTTAAACGGTGTCTGTTGATTGTCGGGATAGCGGATAGTGACATTGATCAAGCTATCAAACTGATCGCCCATCGCCGCTAAGGTGAACGCCAGCCCAGCGGCTTTGGGCGGCATCAGGTGATGGTAGTGGGAGTGAGCGGCATCCCGTTTCGCTGGGGTGAACCGTGTTCCTTCAACAAAATTGATCACCGTGGTGGGCATGTCACGAAACTTCTCGCAAGCCGCGCGGGTCGTTTCGATATCCTTCCCACGCAGGTGCGGATTACGCAGCAAAAATGCCCGCGAATAGCGGCGCATAAAGGGCATATCCAGCCCCCAGCAAGCGAACCCCAACAGCGGGATATAGATAAGCTCGTACTTCATAAAGAACTTGGGCACCGGCAAACGGTCCCGAAACAGATGGCCCAGCACCACGATATCGGTCCAGCTCAGGTGATTGCTGATAATCAGATACCAGCCATCTTGGCGCAGCTGAGTGTCATCCTCGATCTGCCAGTCGATGTGGGTGGTGAGGTGGATCACCAAGGCATTACCCGCCAACCAGAGCCGCATCAAGCGGTTATTGAGGCGACTGCAGGCGCGGCCAACAGTGGGCAACGGCAGCAACAGTTTGACCAGCGAGACCGCTAGGATCAGGCTGGCGCACAGGGCAGTAAACAAGATGGTAAGGCTGGTGCTGATAAGCAGCACCACAGGACCGGGAAGCAGCGATAGCATGACTCTTTACGATATGTTGTCCGTCAGTAGCTGAGTCATGGTCTGGTCTTTTTGCTGCCAAATCCCATTCAACCACTGCTGAAATGTGTGTTGGAACACGGGGTCATTGATGTAATCCCCCACCAGATTGGGCGCTATCAGCATAAAGCGGACCTGCACCTTGATCGCCTTCACCCGCCCACACATGAAATCCCAGTAGCTGGGAATGCCGCCTGGGTAGGCAATGGTCACATCCACCAGCTGCTGTAACTGGCCACCCATCGCCGCCAAGGTAAACGCAATACCACCCGCTCGGGGTTGCAACAGATGCCGATAAGGCGCCCCCTGCTGCTGATGTTTGGCCGAGGTGAAACGAGTGCCTTCGACAAAATTCATCACACTCACCGGTGTATCGCGGAACTTGGCACAGGCACGCTGGGTCGTCGCTATGTCCTTCCCCTTCATGTGCGGGTGTGTTGCCAAAAACGCTTTTGAATATCGCCGCATAAAGGGGAAATCCAACGCCCACCATGCCAAACCGAGCAAAGGTACCCAAATAAGCTCTTTCTTGAGGAAAAACTTCAGGAAGGGGATTTTCTGATTAAAAACCCGCTGCAGTACCAGTATGTCGACCCAGGATTGATGGTTGGCAATCACCATATACCACTCATTTCGGCGTCCTTTGTCCACTCCGACCACCTCAAAAGCGGTCCTGATGATGGTTTTCTGGATCAGGTTGTTAAAACCAATCCAGCAACTGGCACAGCCATCAAGCAGCAGGTTACAGCCGGTGCGCCAGCGCTTTACTGGCAGAGGCAGCTTGAGCAAGCCCAGCAGAATAATCGGGATAAACCAAAACAGGGTGTTGCAAAAATAGAGCAGGGTCGAGAGGCTGCCGCGCAGTCTATCTGTGAGGGTGTAGGTCATGGCTGGGTCCGTCTTGCTAAATCGGTCGGTGGCCACCAAGTGGTCAGATCAGTTGCCATCATATCAGTCACGGACTTGTCAGACCATGCGTTGGGCCAAGGCTGGCCGCTCCCCCTTTAGCCGCTGCGCAGCCGTGCCAACAAGCGATCCATGGCGCGGTAGCCCAGCGCCTCGATGAGATGGGTCTTCTCGATGGCGGGCTGCCCAGCTAGATCGGCGATGGTGCGCGAGACGCGCAAAATCCGGTGCCAGGCGCGGATGCTGAGCCCCAACTTTTGGATGGCATTTTCTAAAAATTCCGCATCTTGCGGCGATAAGCGGCAAATTTCTTCAATTTCTCGGCTATCTAGCAGATGGTTGAGCTTGCCATTGCGGCTAAGCATCCGCTCCCGCGCCGCCAATACCCGCTCCCGGATCTGCTGACTCGACTCACCCCGTTCTACTTTGCCGGTCAGGCTTCCCTTAGGCAGCAGGGGCACCTCGACCGTCAGATCAAAGCGATCCAAGAAGGGGCCGGAGAGCTTACTGAGGTAGCGCAGGATTTGATCTGGGCTGGAGCGAGTCTGGCCATCACCATAGTGGCCACAAGGGCTGGGATTCATCGCGCCGATCAGCTGGAAACGGGCAGGAAAATCCACCTGCCGCGCGGCACGGCTGATGGTGATGTGGCCGGTCTCTAACGGTTCGCGCAGCGAATCGAGCACTTTACGTTCGAACTCCGGCAGCTCATCGAGAAACAGCACCCCATTGTGAGCCAAGGAAATTTCGCCGGGCCTAGGGTGGCTGCCACCGCCCACCAGCGCCACCGCCGAGGCACTGTGATGGGGGGTACGATAAGGCCGATGGTGCCAACGGCCAGCTCGGAGCAGCAAGCCACCAATAGAGTGAATGGCCGCGGTCTGCTGGGCTTCTTGCTCGCTCAGCGGCGGCAGAATACCGGGCAAGCGGCTGGCCAGCATGCTTTTACCGGTGCCGGGCGGGCCGATAAACAGCAGGTTGTGGCTACCTGCAGCGGCGATCTCCAGCGCTCGTTTCGCCTGCGCTTGACCAATCACATCTTGCAGATCCGGCACATCAGGCAGCGTTTCGGTAGCGTGAGGGGCTGGCAGGGGGAGCTCATATTGACCCGCCAGCCATGCCGTGACGGCGAGCAGCTGATGGGCTGTGCGCACTTCGGCATCCTGGATCAGGGCGGCCTCGGTGCCATTTTCCCGCGGCACTAGCAGGGTGCGTCCCACATCACGGCAGGCCAATACCGCCGGCAATACGCCGAGTACGGGGCGGATCTCGCCGGTCAGGGCCAACTCCCCTAAAAATTCATGATTGAGCAGACGGGTGGCTGGGATCTGTTTGGAGGCTGCCAGAATACCGATGGCGATAGCGAGATCGAAGCGCCCCCCCTCTTTGGGCAGGTCGGCCGGCGCCAAGTTAACCGTAATGTGTTTGGCTGGAAATTCGAAGTTGCCGTTGAGCAAAGCACTGCGTACCCGATCCCGCGATTCTTTAACCGAGGTTTCCGGCAAACCGACGATATTGAACGCTGGGAGCCCATTTGAGAGGTGAACTTCCACCGTCACTTGCGGTGCGCTGACACCTAGGCTAGCACGGCTATAAACCACAGCTAATGACATAATCCCCATCCTTGAGTTTATATATGTTCTGAATATTTAAATTATTCTGGTTTTTTATGCTAAAGCGTTGGTTCATCAATAGTTAAAATCAGAAGGTTCTTACATAGAAAACGCTTGCCCAGCCAACATCACCATGCTAGTTCTAATAGCTATTCGCGGTACTTGCCGCCTCAATGTTTTACTCAATTTCCGGTTGTAACTATGAACATGGCCTCCCGTTTCGTCAGCATTATTGTGGTCCTAGTGGTGATTATTACCTCACCGCTCGGGGCTCGGTTAGCTGCACGGAACAAGGGATAGACCCACCACCGGACAGAAACGAAGCAAGCGACCCCCGAGCCTCACAGCTCGGGGTTTTTTTTCGACTACAGAACAGGATTTTTCAGATGAACGGCGCGCAGTTTTTGGTACAGGCTCTCAAGCAGCAGGGGGTAACGCAGGTATTCGGTTATCCGGGCGGCGCCATCATGCCGGTCTATGATGCACTGTATGATGGCGGCCTCGCCCACCAGCTCTGCCGCCATGAGCAGGGCGCCGCCATGGCCGCCGTTGGCTATGCTCGCGCATCCGGTCAGGTGGGGGTTTGCATCGCCACCTCAGGGCCGGGGGCCACCAATCTGGTGACGGGCCTTGCGGAGGCGCTGCTCGATTCTGTGCCGCTGGTGGCGATCACCGGTCAAGTTCCGTGCGCCGCCGTGGGCACCGATGCGTTTCAGGAAGTGGATGTACTCGGTATCTCCCTCGCCTGCACCAAACACTCGTTCATGGTGACGGATGTCGCCGAGCTGCCGCAGGTGATCGCCGAGGCCTTTGCCATCGCCAGCTCAGGTCGGCCCGGCCCCGTGCTGATCGATCTCCCTAAAGATGTCCAGCTGGCAGCCGTGGCCGTTCATGGTCAGCTCTCGGTGGTGGCTACCACCACCGCACAGTGGCAAGACGAAGAGGATCACGCCGAGCTTAGTCTGGCGCGAACCCTGTTAGCAGCGGCCCAGCGGCCGGTGCTCTACGTTGGCGGTGGCGTCGGCATGGCCAATGCCGAGCAGCAGCTGCGCGAGTTTGCCGCCGTGACTGGCATGCCAACGGTCACCACCCTCAAGGGGATTGGCGCCCTCGATCCAGACAGCCCTGTTTATCTTGGGATGCTCGGTATGCACGGCACCAAAGCGGCCAACTACGCGGTACAGCAGTGTGACCTGCTGCTGGTGGTGGGCGCCCGTTTTGACGATCGCGTCACCGGCAAACTGGATGAGTTTGCCCCAGAGGCCAAGGTGATCCATCTGGATGTAGACGCCGCCGAGTTTGACAAGCGCCGTCGCGCGGATGTGGGCATCACCACCGATCTTAAGCTGGTCTTGCCGCGCCTCAGTTTGGCTTTGTGCATCGACGCTTGGCGCGAACACTGCGCGACCATGGCTCGTGACTATGCGTTTCGTTATGACCATCCGGGCCAGCCTATCTACGCCCCGGCCCTGCTCAACACGCTCTCAGCCCGCTTGCCGGAGACCAGCGTGGTGGCCTGCGATGTCGGCCAACACCAGATGTGGGTGGCCCAGCACATGCGCTTCACCAGCCCACGCAATCACCTCTCCAGCGCCGGACTCGGCACCATGGGCTTTGGTTTGCCTGCCGCCATCGGCGCCAAGATGTCGCGGCCAGAGGATGAGGTCGTGCTGGTCAGCGGCGATGGCTCTTTCATGATGAACGTGCAAGAACTCGGCACTATTCGCCGCGCCCAGCTCAAGGTGAAGATGGTGCTGCTCGATAATCAGCGCCTTGGCATGGTCCGCCAGTGGCAGGAGCTGTTCTTCGACGGCCGCTACAGTGAGACCATCCTCTCCGATAACCCCGACTTTATCGCGCTAGCAGCGGCCTTTGGCATTGCTGGCGAGACGATCACCCGCAAGGATGAGATCCCCGCAGCGCTGGATCGCCTGCTGGCCAGTGACCATGCCTATTTACTGCACGTGGCTATTTCCGAAGAAGAGAACGTCTGGCCCTTGGTGCCGCCAGGCGTCGCCAACCACAATATGATGGAGCAACGCCCATGAATCAGGTTCATACCTTAACAATCCACGCCAAGGCCACTCCAGAAGTGATGGAGCGGGTCCTGCGAGTGGTGCGTCACCGAGGCTTTAGTTTACGCGCCCTGAACATGGAGACGGCGCAAGATAGTCAACAGTTGCAGATTACCGTGACGGTCGAATCGCTGCGCCCAATCCAGCAGTTGTGGGCCCAACTCGACAAATTGGTCGATGTGGCGCGCGTCGATGCGCTGGAACAACACCCTAGGATCAGAGCGTAAGGAGTTAACACCATGGCACAACCCACGTCAGCACACCCACAGTACATCTGGTTCAACGGCAAGCTCATTCCTTGGCAAGATGCCCAAGTGCATGTGATGACCCATGCCTTGAACTATGGCTCCTCGGTGTTTGAAGGGGTGCGCGCCTACGATACCCCCTCCGGCACTTGCATTTTCCGCCTGCAAGAGCACACTCGGCGCCTGTTCGATTCCGCCAAAATTTACTGGATGGCGCTGCCCTACAGCGAAGCCGAGGTGAATGAAGCCTGCCGTGCTGTGGTGCGGGAAAATGGCCTTAAGAGCGGCTATCTGCGCCCGCTGGCCTTTATTGGCAACGTGGGGTTGGGGATCCACCCACCACTGGATGCCAAGGCTGACCTGATGGTGGCGGCTCTGCCATGGGGGGCCTATCTGGGCGAAGAGGGGCTGAAAAACGGGGTGGATGTGTGCGTCACCTCTTGGAGCCGGCTCGCCCCCAACACCATTCCCACTAGCGCCAAGGCGGGCGGCAACTACTTATCCTCCCAGCTGATCAGCCGAGAGGCCAAACGTAATGGCTTCGCCGAGGGGTTGGCGCTAGATGTGAACGGCTACCTCAGCGAAGGCGCCGGGGAAAACCTGTTTTTGGTGAAAAATGGTGTGCTGTTTACCCCGCCCGCCACTGCGGCTATTTTGCCCGGCATCACCCGTGACACCATCATGACCCTAGCCCGCGATCTCGGCTACCAGGTGCGCGAGCAGGCGCTGCCGCGCGAGGCACTCTATGTGGCGGACGAGATTTTCATGACCGGCACCGCCGCCGAGGTGACGCCGGTGCGATCCGTCGATCGGATGCAGATAGGGGCAGGCTGTCGTGGCCCAGTGACCGAGCAGTTACAGCAAGCCTTCTTCGGTCTGTTCAATGGCCAGACCCAAGATAAATGGAACTGGCTCACCCCAGTTAAGGACTAACCCCACAGGGGAGGCGATGGCCTCCCCGAGTCGCTGCTGGTAAGGGTATTCAATGGATGCCCTTATCAGGACCGATTCCCGATCCGACCCTCACTGATTCAAACATCATGGGCCCCATGGCCATGCAAGGAGTAGAACAATGCCGAAGTTGAGATCCGCCACCACCACCCACGGGCGTAACATGGCTGGGGCCCGCGCCCTGTGGCGTGCCACCGGCATGACCGACCAGGATTTTGGCAAGCCGATCATCGCCGTGGTGAACTCCTTTACCCAATTCGTACCGGGTCACGTTCACCTCAAAGATCTGGGCCAGCTGGTGGCGCGCGAGATTGAAGCGGCTGGCGGCGTTGCCAAAGAGTTCAACACCATTGCCGTGGATGACGGCATCGCCATGGGCCACGGCGGTATGCTCTACTCGCTGCCATCGCGCGAATTGATTGCCGACTCGGTGGAGTACATGGTCAATGCTCACTGCGCCGATGCCATGGTCTGCATATCCAACTGCGACAAGATCACCCCGGGGATGCTGATGGCGGCCCTGCGCATCAACATTCCGGTGATTTTTGTCTCCGGCGGGCCGATGGAAGCGGGCAAAACCAAGCTCTCCGATCAAATCATCAAGCTCGATCTGGTGGACGCCATGATCCAAGGGGCCGATCCCAAGGTCTCTGATGCCCAGAGCGATCAGGTCGAACGCAGCGCCTGCCCGACTTGCGGCTCCTGCTCCGGCATGTTCACCGCTAACTCGATGAACTGCCTGACCGAGGCCCTTGGCCTCTCCCAGCCGGGCAACGGCTCCATGTTGGCGACCCACAGCGATCGTGAGCAGCTGTTCAAGCTGGCGGGGCAGCGTATCGTGGCGCTGGCCAAGCGCTGGTATGAACAAGACGATGTGACCGCGCTGCCACGCAATATCGCCACCAAGGCTGCGTTCGAGAACGCCATGGCACTGGATATCGCCATGGGCGGCTCCACCAATACTGTGTTGCACCTGCTGGCGGCAGCCCAAGAAGCCGAGGTGGACTTCACCATGGCCGACATCGACCGGATGTCGCGCAAGGTACCGCAGCTGTGCAAGGTGGCGCCCTCGACCCAGAAGTACCATATGGAAGATGTGCACCGCGCTGGTGGTGTCGTAGCGATCCTAGGCCAGCTGGAAAAAGCCGGTCTGGTCCATGGCGATACCCGCAACGTGCTGGGCACCTCGCTGGTTGAGCTACTGAACGAATACGATGTCAGCCGCCAGCCAAGCAAAGAGGTGGTCGATTTCTACCGCGCAGGCCCAGCTGGCATCCGTACTACCAAGGCCTTTAGCCAAGATTGCCGCTGGCCTGAACTGGATCTGGATCGGGCCGAGGGCTGTATTCGCTCGCTGGATAACGCCTACAGCCAAGAGGGCGGCCTCGCCGTACTCTCCGGCAACCTCGCCATCAATGGCGCCATCGTCAAAACTGCCGGGGTGGATGAAGAGAACCTCACCTTCCGTGGCCCTGCCCGCGTATTCGAAAGCCAAGAGAGCGCGGTGAGCGGCATTCTGGACGGCACCGTGCAAGCGGGCGAAGTGGTAGTGATCCGCTATGAAGGGCCAAAAGGCGGCCCCGGTATGCAGGAGATGCTCTACCCCACCACCTACCTGAAATCCATGGGCTTAGGGAAGGCCTGCGCCCTGATCACCGATGGCCGCTTCTCCGGCGGCACCTCGGGTCTCTCTATCGGTCACGTCTCACCGGAAGCCGCCTCTGGCGGCACCATCGGTCTGGTAGAAGATGGCGACATCATCAATATCAATATCCCCGCTCGTAGCATGGTGCTAGAAGTAGCCGACAGCGTGTTAGCTGCCCGCAGCGTTGCCGCCTCGGCCCGGGGCTGGAAACCGCTCGATCGTCAGCGTCAGGTCTCGTTTGCCTTGCGCGCCTACGCCATGTTCGCCACCAGTGCCGACAAAGGCGCGGTGCGCGATCGCACGCTGTTGGGGGAGTAACCGGGATGGGTTGTGACAACAAGGGCGCGGTGCGCGCCCACTACCTGTGGATGAGGGGATAAACCATGGTCTCTGCGGCTGATTATCTGCGCAAGATACTGCTCTCCCCTGTCTATGAGGCTGCACGGGTCACCCCGTTGCAGACCCTCAAGAAGCTCTCTGACCGACTGGGTAACCATGTGGTGCTCAAGCGCGAAGATTTGCAACCGGTCCACTCGTTCAAGCTCAGGGGCGCCTATCACAAAATCGCCACGCTGACTCAGGAGCAGAAGGATCACGGGGTGATTGCCGCCTCGGCAGGCAACCACGCGCAAGGAGTTGCCTTGTCTGCCGTCAAGCTCGGCATCAACGCCATCATCGTGATGCCCAAGACCACCCCAGATATCAAGGTCGATGCCGTGCGCCGCATGGGCGGCAACGTCATGCTGTTTGGCAACAGCTTCGATGAGGCCTACGGCGAAAGTCGCCGCCTCGCCACGCTTGAGGGCTACACCTTGATCCCGCCGTTCGACGACGTCGAGGTAATCGCCGGCCAAGGCACCATTGGCAAAGAGCTACTGGAGCAAGACACCCGCCTGACCCACGTGTTCGTGCCGGTCGGCGGTGGTGGTCTAGCCGCTGGGGTGGCGGTTTACATCAAGCAGCTGCTGCCTGATGTCAAGGTGATCGGGGTAGAAGCGGAAGGCTCGGCCTGCCTCAAAGCCGCGCTGGAGGCCGGTGAGCCGGTCAATCTGGCGCGGGTCTCGCTGTTTGCTGACGGGGTCGCGGTCAAGCGCATCGGCGAGGAGACGTTTCGCCTGTGCAACCAATATCTGGACGAGGTGGTGACCGTCTCCAATGACCAGATCTGCGCCGCGCTGAAAGATATCTTCGATGACTGCCGCGCTATTGCCGAGCCCTCGGGGGCGTTATCGCTGGCGGGCCTGAAAGCCTACAGCGAGCGGGAACAGGTCAAAGGGGGACGGATGGCGGCCATTTTGTCGGGTGCTAACGTCAACTTCCACAGCCTGCGTTATGTCTCGGAGCGCTGCGAGATCGGCGAAAAGCGCGAAGGCATGTTGGCGGTCAGCATCCCTGAGCGTAAAGGGGCCTTCCTCGACTTCTGCCGTCAGCTCGGCCCCCGCATGGTGACTGAGTTCAACTACCGCTATTGCGATGCGGTGCAAGCGTCGCTGTTTGTCTCGGTGCGCCTGACCGGTGGTGACGAGGAGCTTGGCCAGATCATCAGTCAACTGGGTGACAACGGTTATCCGGTGGTCAATATGACCGAGAGCGAGCTGGCTAAAAATCATGTCCGCTACATGATTGGCGGCCGCCCCGCCCAGCCTCTGGGCGAGCGGCTCTACAGTTTCAAGTTCCCGGAGCAGCCGGGGGCCTTGATGCGCTTTTTGGAGACCTTGGGCTGCCGCTGGAACATCAGCCTGTTCCACTACCGCAACCACGGTGCGGACTACGGTCGGGTGCTGTGCGCCTTTGAACTGCCGGACGAAGACGTCGCCGCCTTCCATGACTACCTGCACGAGCTGGGTTATGGCTGGAAAGAGGTCAGCGACGATCCCGCCTACCGACTGTTTTTGGCCAGTTGAGGGCCGTGCCACATCGCACAGTAGAGGGAGGCCATCGCCTCCCTTTTTACTGGTTGCAACGGCCCAGCACAGGGCCCCTATCACCGTCATGACCCAAGGCCACCTGCACGCAGAGACCTACGCTCGGTTCAGCACGGCGGTGCAATGTGAGCCGTATAACAGGTGAGAAACAGGGCCGCGGCAGCTACATCGATAACGGGCCACCGCTCGGCGGGCAGGGAAGAGAAGTTGCTCAACAGGACCCTTGCCGTTGATAATGGCCACATCGTTGACATGGGAGTATGGTGTTTAGCAAGGGAAGTGATGGTAAACGGCATCTCGTGATCCCTCTCTTTTTTCGCTCCTTTCCGCTACCAGCGTTGCCAGCAACGCCCGTCATAACATCGTGCTACTTGAATGAACTCATTGTTCTTTAACTCCATACAGAGCGAGAGGATGACGCTTGTCGTGTTTACAGGTTGAAAACGTCAGTTGCCGCTATAACGGTCGTGATGTGCTAGAGCAGCTATCCCTGACGGTGGCAGATAACGAAATTGTCTGTTTGTTGGGGGCCAGTGGTTGCGGTAAAACCACCTTGCTCAAGGCGATCGCCGGTTTACAGCCATTAGCTAACGGGGTGATTCGACTGGGCAGCACGCTTCTCGATGGACCAGAGACCAATGTGCCGCCAGAAGCACGGCAAATTGGGATGATCTTTCAAGACTATGCGCTGTTCCCCCATTTAACGGTGGCCGAAAATGTCGGGTTTGGCTTAACCCAGAGCGATCGCCCCGCCCGCCAACATCAGGTCAACCAGGCACTGGCCTTGGTCAATCTGGAAGGGCTGGGTGAGCGTTATCCGCATCAGTTGTCAGGCGGTCAGCAGCAGCGGGTGGCCATTGCGCGGGCGCTTGTCTGCAAGCCCAAACTGATGCTGCTGGATGAGCCCTTTTCTAACATCGACACCCAGGTGCGGATGAAGCTTATCCTCGAGATCCGCACCCTGCTCAAACAGCAGGGGATCGGTGCCATTTTCGTCAGTCACAGCAAGGAAGAAGCCTTTGCATTTGCAGACCGGCTGGCGCTGTTTCGCGCCGGCCATATCGAGCAAGTGGGGCAGCCTGAACAGCTCTACCGTCGCCCGCAAAATCGCTTCGTGGCCGAGTTTCTGGGCGGGGTGAACTATTTAACGGCGACGGTGGTTGATAGCCACTGTGTCCAGACTGCGTTGGGGCGGGTGTGTGGCAGTGAACCCCACGGCCGAGCGATCGGTGAGCAGCTGCAACTGATGCTTAGGCCCCAGCAATTACAGCTAGAGCATGTGCAGGAAGGGGGATGGGAGGTGCTGGAACAGCAGTTTCTCGGCCACCATTGTCGCGTGGTCTTTACTTGTGCAGGGCAGCGGATCGAGGCCAGCATTGGCGAGCCGCTGGCAGGCAAGCGGGCTCGGGTCACCGTCGCCGCCCATGCCTTGGTGCTATTTGAACCATTACCATAACCGCCCGTTGCCGTGCCGACATCAAAGCACTGACCCATCTGGGGGGTTATCATCGCGCCACATTGCGATGGCGAGTGCCTTATTGCCAACACTTATCTAGGGGAGAGAGACATGACAGCCCAAGCTGGGATTTGCGCAGAGCCCAATCTGCACGCCCTCTATCTGATGTTCAATCGCAGCGGCCAGGCCGCTGAACTAACGGCGCGTTTAACCATGCTGCCTGCCCTGTGGCAGGCGGTCGCCGCTGATTTTCCTGATGCGCACTTTAGCGGTTTAGTGGCAATTGGCGCAGACGATTGGGATGCCCTCTATCCTGCTGCTCGCCCACCCCAGTTGCGCCACTTTATGGCGCAAGATGCCAATGGCCATCAGGCCCCTAACACCCCATTTGACCTCTTCATTCAGCTACGCGCCGACAGGGTGGATGTGTTGCATCATGCAGGCCAACGTGTGATGGCACTGCTCGCTGGGTTAGTGGCACTGGCGGAAGAGGTGCGGGGGTTTCGCCACCTCGATTGCCGTGACCTGACCGGTTTTGTCGATGGCACTGAAAACCCACAGGGGCCGTGCCGTGCCGAGGTTGCGCTGGTCGCAGCAGGCCCCTTCGCCGCCGGCTCTTACCTCCATGTTCAGCGGTGGCGACACGCCATGAGCGACTGGGAGCGATTAGCGGTCAAGGAGCAGGAGGATATCGTCGGGCGCACTAAGGCTGACAATATCGAATATGAGTCTGCCGCTAAGCCGCTCACCTCCCACATCAAGCGGGTCAATCTCAAAACGCCACAAGGGGAGTCGATGGAGATCCTACGTCAGAGTATGCCGTGGGGCACCCTGACCGAACAGGGACTCTATTTTATCTCTTGTTGCCACACACCCCAGCATTTCAATGCCATGCTCGCCAGCATGTATAAGGGCGAGGCAAGCCACTTCGATCATCTGCTGCGCTTTACTCAGGCCGTCACCGGTGCCGCTTTTTTTGCCCCGTCAGAGACATTCTTACAAGCGGGTGGGCAGTAAGGCACCATGTCTGATTACGGTAAGCAAAATTGTCGCCTAAGAGAGCTCGCCGCGCCCGCGCAAGGGAGTGATGCACCGAGGGTGAGCACTAGGGATGCAGTTAGATTTACTTTTAGGTAAATAAACGTTGCACAATTAAATGAGAATAATTATTGTTAACTTGTTTTCCGGGGAGGACATCATCCGTTCCAACATGATGGATTTCTTGTGAAGGCACGACATTGCTCACATTGCTTCCAGTTAAAGGGCCAGTTATTACTGGCCCTCTTTTTTTGTGCTTGATAAGCACTCACACCAACGAATCCTTGGCTGCCCTGCTGAGGGTACATCGGTGAATCACCACGCTGGTGAGGCAAACAGATAACGCCATCGGTGCCGAGGACAGAGAAACAAACACCCCGCCAAGAGACGGGGTGTAGTTTAGGGGCCAAACTCTGGGCACTTAAAGGTGGGCGATCGCTTCCACTTCAACCAACACATCTTTGGGCAAGCGAGCCACTTCAACACAGGAGCGAGCTGGCGCGGTATCGCCAAAATAGCGGGCATAGACTTGGTTAAACGCCACGAAGTCATTCATGTCGCTCAAAAAACAAGTGGTCTTCACCACCTTGCTGGCGTCGGCTCCCGCCGCATGTAGCACCGCCAACAAATTGCTCATTACCTGCTCAGCTTGCGCGTCGATGCCCCCAGAGACGATCTCCATGGTGGCAGGATCAAGTGGAATTTGCCCTGAGGTAAAAATCAAGTCACCAACCTTGGTCGCCTGCACATAAGGGCCAATTGCAGCAGGTGCTTTGTCAGTTGCAATTACTTGTTTCGCCATTCTGTTATCCCTTGCTATCGATGTTTACTCGGTTTACTCGCTCTCATCTTCACCCTGCTTGCGCTGGCGGATGTAAAGGTAAACGGTATGTTTTGAAATATTCAGCTTATCCGCGACCAAGTTGATCGAATCCTTGATGTCAAAAATCCCTTTTTCAAACAACTGAGTCACGATAAAACGGTTTTTGGCATTATTAGCGACCGCCGAATCACGGTTGATCTCATCAATGGTGTTATCCACCGTTTGGGCAACTAACTCTTCTACGCTGTTGGCAAACGTCTCGGGGGATTGGCGATCGATCTGCTGCGGGGTGGGGAAAAACTCGGCAACAAACTCATGAAACGGGGCATTAATGTGGATATTAATGCAGATAAGGCCGATCACCTGTTTATTACGATTGCGAATAGCGATGGTGCTCGATTTCATCAAGGCACCCGTGCGGCTACGGGCAAAATAGCTTTGGGTATGATCATGGCCGGTGCTCTGAATATCCTTGAGCATCCGCAGCGCCAAATCGGTGATGGGAGCCCCTAACGTACGGCCAGTGTTGAATCCGTTAGCAATCTTGATAACCGATTCATGGAGATTCTCCAAGGAGTGCAGCACGACCTCGCAATGCTTGCCAAATAGCTCAGCCAGCCCATCAATCAGCCCATCATAGGAGCGCAATAATTCCCGATCTTCAGCCGTAAAGGTATGACTGATCAGCTGCTCTTCAGGAATAACGTCCTCAATGATGACACTCATTTTATCCCCTTATGACGATAAATTATTTGCCCGAGTTTTCAATTGCAGGGGGCGAATGTCAACTTTTTTTGATTTTATAATCCGCCGGTTTGCGCAAGATCACTTTCGCCTTTCATTAGCCGCCAAACGTTTGCTTAACCTACCATGTTGGCTGTCACACAATGGAGCAAATGGCCGCCGTGAGTTGCGGCCTTATCGGTCCCCCTTAGAGAGCGAGGGGAATCAGCAGAGATCCTCAATGGAAAATTCGCCAGCGATACCGTCGCAACAGATGGCGAAACCGCCGCTAAAACGGGTGCTGAACTGGATCAGGAAGATATCATCGTCATGCTCAGGCGTCGGCAGATCGATAGGTTTGCTGCGGCGCAGCGGCTTGCGCATTGGTATGGTTTTCATCATGGTATTTCTCTATCTCAATAAAGTGTTTGCTCCTTGTGCTGGCAACGGTGAGGTCAATGAATACACGCTCTAGGGTTAATTAAGCGCGCAGCTATACCCAGCCCACTCGGGCTTCTGCTCTTACAAGGAATATGCGTTAGCATCAATGATATTGGGTGGGCAGAACGGGTCTGCGCCATGAGAACCGGGCAACGCAGGCGGACAGCCTGACGGTTCTTAAGGCGAGTAAATCAGAGGAAGGTTATGTAGATACTGGCAGGATTCATCGTGAGGTGAAACATTGCGAACATAAACAGGGCTGATTAACTAGCCGGTGCGCATTTTGTACATTATCAGAATAAAAAGCAACCAATTATTTGGTTATCTAGCGTTTAACTGGTTCTTTCTCCAGCTGCAAGCTGAAAAAAAGAGCTCAAAAGAGCTCTTGTTTGATGATTGGCAGCGCCCTAGTACTGCGCGCACGCCTTTTTAGCGGCCGTGATCATCGGGGTGATGGTCATGCCTTGTACCACGATAGAGAACATCACCACCGAGTAAGTCATCACCAAAATCACCTCCCGTAAGTCGGTGCCATGGTTGGGGATCATCATCACCCCAGAAGGAAGGGCCAAGGCCATCGCCATCGCTAAGCCACCACGTAACCCGCCCCAGGTGAGGATCCGCACCGAGAAGGTGTTGTAAGTACGGAATTTGCGAAAGGCCAGATAGGGCAGCGACACGCTAATAAAGCGGGCAGCCAGACAAAGCGGCACCGCAATGACCAGCAATACCCAGTCGTGCCAAGTCAAATCGAGCAGCACCAATGCCAAGCCGATCAGCAAAAACAGCAGCGCATTGAGAAACTGATCCATCAACTCCCAGAAATGGTCGAGGTGATGCTGGCTCTGCTCGGAGAAGCCCGAATGGCGAGTCCAGTTACCAATCATAATGCCGGTGACCACCATGGCCAACGCGCCGGAGACCCCGATCATGTTGGCAAAGGCAAACCCAGCGGTGGGGATGCACAGGGTCAGCAGCAGCTCCAGCGAGCCATCGTCAGTCGCGCTGATCATGAAATGGGCAAGCAACCCGAGCAACGCACCAAGCAAGATGCCGCCCAGAGCCTCATGGAGAAAGAGCCCAGCCACACTGGACAAGGTCGGCTCGACCCCGCCAAAGGCAACCGCAAACACGGTGGCAAAAATCACCAGCCCGACCCCGTCGTTAAACAGCGACTCCCCCTCGATCTGAATCGCAATCTGGGGAGGCGCCTTCATCTTCTTAACAATAGCCAGTACCGCAATCGGATCGGTGGGGGAGATCAACGCCCCAAACAGCATGCAGTAGACCAGCGGCAGCGCCCAGCCGAGCATTTTAGCAATCAGCCAAAAGCCATAGCCGATGATGAAGGTAGAGAGCAGGGTCGCCACGATGGAGAGAATCGTGATCTCCCACTTCTGGCTACGCAGCGCTTTGAGATTGATGCCAAGACCGCCAGCAAACAGCAAAAAGCCGAGAATCCCTTTTAGCAAGAAATTCTGGAAGTCGATGCTCTCCATGGTCCTGATGGCAAGAGGCTCCAGATTAAACCAGCCCAACTTACCGAAGAGCACCATGAGGGCTGATATCAGCATGGAACCAGCCGTAATGGCGATAGTGGTCTGGATCTTCACAACATACTGGTTAGCGAAGGCAATAAGAATGGCCAACGCTGCCAGAAAGCAGAGTGTGTAGTAGACGCTCATAGTTATTTTTCTCGTTGATAGATGGCAAGCACGTATCCCAAGTCAGGACAGGCATAGGGTACTCTCGGACCTATGGTTACTCATTAACTATTTATGAGTACTACCTTGTGATTTGGATAGATAGACGGCTAGATTTCCATTTCTAATGATTGCTGCTAGGATGCGCTCTACGCAGTTGCATGGATGTAAAAGAGGAAAGCGCCGTGGCGAACAGTGAGCTGAGCACAAAACCGAACCAACAATCGGCTGTCACAACCAAACTAGAATCCTGCCTCAAGGAGCGGATCCTGATCATCGACGGGGCCATGGGCACCATGATCCAGGGTTACAAGCTCGGTGAGGCCGATTATCGCGGTGAGCGTTTTGCCGACTGGCACACCGACATCAAGGGCAACAATGACCTACTGGTGCTGACCCGCCCAGCGGTGATCCGCGAGATCCACCAGCAATATTGTGCCGCCGGCGCCGACATCCTCGAAACCAACACCTTCAACGCCACTCGCATCGCCATGGCCGACTACGAGATGGAAGATCTGTCGGCCGAAATCAACCGCGAGGCCGCGCGGCTGGCTCGCGCCGTCGCCGACGAGTGGACGGCCCGCGAGCCCCACAAACCGCGCTTTGTCGCCGGGGTATTGGGCCCCACCAATCGCACCTGCTCGATCTCGCCGGACGTCAACGATCCCGGCAAGCGTAACGTCACCTATGACCAGCTGGTGGCCGCCTACACCGAATCGACCCATGCCCTGATCGAGGGCGGCGCCGACATCATTCTGATCGAGACCATCTTCGATACCCTCAACGCCAAGGCGGCCGCCTTCGCGGTGGAAGGGGTGTTCGAGGCGCTGGGCTACAGCCTGCCGGTGATGATCTCCGGCACCATCACCGATGCCTCCGGCCGCACCCTCTCCGGCCAGACCACTGAAGCCTTCTACCACTCGCTGCGCCACGTCAAACCAGTGTCGTTCGGCCTCAACTGTGCACTCGGGCCTGACGAGCTGCGCCAGTATGTGGAGGAGCTGTCGCGCATCAGCGAGACCTTTGTCAGCGCCCACCCTAACGCGGGGCTGCCCAATGCATTCGGTGAGTACGATCTCGATGCTGGCGAGATGGCAGCGCATATCCGCGAGTGGGCCCAAAGTGGCTTTCTCAACCTGGTCGGCGGCTGCTGCGGCACCACCCCGACCCATATTCGCGCCATGGCGGACGCCGTGGCAGGCATCCCGCCACGGGCCCTGCCTGATCTGCCCGTCGCCTGCCGCCTATCGGGCCTTGAGCCGCTGATCATTACCCCCGAATCCATGTTCGTGAACGTGGGGGAGCGCACCAACGTCACCGGTTCGGCCAAGTTCAAGCGGCTGATCAAAGAGGGGCTCTACGACGAGGCGCTGGATGTCGCCAAGCAGCAAGTGGAGAGCGGTGCCCAGATCATCGACATCAACATGGACGAGGGGATGCTGGACGCCGAGGCGGCCATGGTGCGCTTCCTCAATCTCATTGCGGGGGAACCAGACATCGCCCGGGTGCCGGTGATGATCGACTCCTCCAAGTGGGAGGTACTGGAAGCTGGCCTCAAGTGCGTGCAGGGCAAACCAGTGGTCAACTCCATCTCGATGAAAGAGGGAGAAGCCAAGTTCATCGAGCAGGCCAAACTGCTGCGTCGCTACGGTGCGGCGGTGATCGTGATGGCGTTCGACGAAAAGGGACAGGCCGATACCCGCGCCCGCAAGTTCGAGATCTGTCAGCGCGCCTACCGGATTTTGGTTGAGCAAGTGGGCTTCCCACCAGAAGACATCATCTTCGATCCCAACATCTTCGCGGTCGCAACCGGCATCGACGAGCACAACAACTATGCGGTGGACTTCATCGAAGCGGTGAAAGACATCAAGGAGCACCTGCCTCACGCCATGATCTCCGGCGGCGTCTCCAATGTGTCGTTCTCGTTTCGTGGCAACGAACCGGTGCGCGAAGCGATCCACGCCGTCTTCCTCTATCACGCCATCCAAAATGGCATGGACATGGGGATCGTCAACGCCGGTCAGCTCGCCATCTATGAAGACATTCCGGCGGAGCTCAAAGAGAAGGTCGAGGCGGTGGTGCTCAACCTTAATGACAACGCCACCGAGGCGCTGCTCGCCATCGCCGAGAAGTATCGTGGCGGCGCCATCGAAGCGGCCGATCCACGGGAACAGGAGTGGCGCAGCTGGCCAGTGGGCAAGCGGCTGGAACATGCGCTGGTCAAGGGGATCACCGACTTTATCGAAGAGGATACCGAAGAGGCACGCGCTGGCGTTGAGAAGCCGCTGCACGTCATCGAAGGGCCGCTGATGGATGGCATGAACGTGGTCGGCGACCTGTTCGGCGCGGGCAAGATGTTCCTGCCGCAGGTGGTGAAATCGGCGCGGGTGATGAAGCGGG
>NZ_PGGC01000133.1 GCF_002795305.1 Aeromonas cavernicola | reverse complement strand
ACCCGGTTGGCCAGCGCCATCAGATCGATCGCCTCGTGCAGGCTGGTCTTGCCCGCCAGCACGTGGCAGTTGGGGCGGGTCAGCAGGTTGACCCGATCCCGGATGGTGTTGCCGACCGGCAGATCCTTGTTGGAGCCGAAGATCCACACCTGCCACCCCTCGTCCAGATGCTGCTGGGCCACCACGGCGTAGTGCCCCTCCGGCCAGCGCTTGGCCGGGCCAAACTCGGCGCCGGGGCAGAGCACCAGCACCGGGCGGGCGCGATCCAGCCCCAGCCGTTCCAGCGCCTTGCTCTGGTTGATCAGGTCAACGTGCAGAGAAGGGTGCGGAATGGTCGGAATATCGGCCCGACTCTGCATCTGCGCTTTGGGGTAGGCGAGCGCCAGATAGCCCTCCACCATCAGCGGGAAGGCGGACTTGTTGCTGCGCAGGTCATTGAGCAAGCCGTAGCGGCTCTCGCCCTTCCAGCCGGTGCGCAGCACAATCCCCGCAAACCACGGGATCAGCGCCGACTTCATCGAGTTGGGCTGAACAATGGCCTGATCGTACTGTTCCGCCGCCAGCTGTTTGCCAAGGCGGCGGCGGGCCAGCAACTTGAGATCGCCGTGGCCAAGGGGCATGGTGATCGCCTTGTCCACCTCCGGCATCCGCTCCAGTAGGGCGCAACACCAAGCGGGGGCCATCACGTGCAGCTCACACTCCGGGTGGTTGGCCTTGATCGCCTTGTAGAGACTCTGGGACATCACCATGTCGCCGACCCAGGAGGGGCCGATCACCAATATCTTCATTACACATCTTCTTGCGGGTCTAGCCCGGCGGTTAATCATCACTGGCCGAGATTATGCCCCAAGAACGGTCGGATAAATAACAGAAGATCCCTGCCCATCGCGCTGTATGCGGACATTATCTTGGTCACACTGACCATCCGTTGGTGGGTGTTAGCTTGAAGGTATTGATACTGTCGATACGGGCCCACTGTACTGGCGAAGCATGTGGAGTGACCAAGTAAAACTGGCCACGGTTTTATAAGCAGCCCAATACTGCAGTTAAGATTCATTTGGTGTCAAACCACCGTTGTAGTGATGGGGACGAATGTTGCTGTAATAGCCCATCAAATACTCACTGATACTCTCCCTGGCATCGACCACATTTTTGTAGCCATGCTCAGGAACCCATTCACTTTTCAAACTACGAAATAGCCGCTCCATCGGTGCGTTATCCCAGCAATTACCTCGTCGACTCATGCTCGGATTTATCCGATACCGCCATAACAGTTGTTGATATCGGCGACTGCTGTAATGGCTGCCCCGATCAGA
>NZ_PGGC01000132.1 GCF_002795305.1 Aeromonas cavernicola | reverse complement strand
GGAGTACAAGGGCAAGCGTTACGTCATCGCCCAGTGCAATAACTCCTTCATTTTCCCGGGGATTGGCCTTGGCGTTATCGCCTGTGGCGCCACCCGGGTGACCGATGCCATGTTGATGTCGGCTAGTCGCGCACTGGCGGAGTGCTCACCACTGGTGAAAGGGGAAGAGGGTTCCCTGCTGCCGGATCTGGCGGATATTCATCAGGTTTCCCGCTATATCGCCAAGATGGTGGCCAAGACCGCCATGCTGCAAGGTAAAGCGGCACAGATCCCAGATGAAGTAATCGATCAGGCCATTGAAGCGAACTTCTGGCGCCCTGAGTATCGCCGCTACCGCCGGACCTCATTCTAATCCCTGCCACGGCCCTCTCAGCCGCCGATACGGCGGCTGAGAGGGCCCCTACCCAATCCTATCCCATAGCGCCCCTCTGCCAGAGGGGCGGCTTGACGGGGACAGCAGACATCATCAGGCAAACCGCGCGTAAATTGCGTGCAAAAACCGCGATGCCCATAACGAGGCCATCACGGCGGTCAGATGGCGGCTAAATTGCATGATGAGATGGGGGCGAGTACAATCTCGCACCCTGCCGATCCGCTGTATTGACTGCGTCGCAGCAGGGTGGAAAGGCGGTGAGGCGGTGCAGTTCGCTCGTGGTGAGATCAAGCATGCAAGCGAGACAACCCAGGGCGCCTAGCCCCCTCACCCTATATCCGGCGCCATCAGGTGGCGTCGTCCTGATTTGCAATCAGATATAAAGAGTCCGCCATGTTTAAACCAGAATTGCTCTCCCCCGCAGGTTCCCTCAAGAACATGCGTTACGCCTATGCCTATGGCGCCGATGCCGTCTATGCCGGCCAGCCCCGCTACAGCCTGCGGGTGCGCAACAACGAATTTGATCACGACAACCTGCAGCTGGGCATCAACGAAGCCCATCAGCTTGGCAAGCAGTTCTATGTGGTGGCCAACATCCAGCCCCACAACTCCAAGCTCAAGACCTTTATCCGCGACATGCGCCCGGTGGTGGAGATGAAGCCCGATGCGCTGATCATGTCCGACCCCGGTCTCATCATGATGATGCGCGAAGCCTTCCCGGATATGCCGGTTCACCTCTCGGTGCAAGCCAACGCGGTCAACTGGGCCACGGTGAAGTTCTGGAATCAGATGGGCCTGACTCGCGCCATTCTGTCCCGCGAGCTGTCGCTGGACGAGATCGAAGAGATCCGCATGCAGGTGCCGGAGATGGAGCTGGAAGTGTTCGTTCACGGCGCGCTGTGCATGGCCTACTCCGGCCGCTGCCTGCTCTCCGGCTATATCAATAAGCGTGATCCCAATCAGGGCACCTGCACCAACTCCTGTCGCTGGGAGTACAAGGTGCACGAGGGCAAGGAAGATGACGTGGGTCAGATCGTTCACCGTCAGGAGCCGATCAAAGTGCGTCCGGACAACACCCTAGGCCTTGGCAAACCGACCGATGCGCTGGTGCTGCTGGAAGAGTCCAACCGCCCTGGCGAGTACATGAGCGCGTTCGAGGACGAGCACGGCACCTACATCATGAACTCCAAGGACTTGCGCGCCGTCGAGCACGTCGAGCGACTGACCAAGATGGGTGTTCACTCCCTGAAAATCGAAGGGCGCACCAAATCCTTCTACTACTGCGCCCGTACCGCTCAGGTTTACCGCAAGGCCATCGACGATGCAGTGGCGGGTCGTCCGTTCGACCGCAGCCTGATGGGCACCCTCGAAAATCTGGCCCACCGCGGCTATACCGAGGGCTTCCTGCGCCGTCACAACCACAGCGAATACCAGAACTACGACTACGGCTACTCGGTCTCCGACACTCAGCAGTTTGTCGGCGAGATCACCGGTCGCAAAGGTGACATGGTCGAGGTCGAGGTGAAGAACAAGTTCCTAGTGGGCAACAATCTGGAGCTGATGACCCCGCAGGGCAACGTCCGTTTCAATCTGGAGCAGATGGAGAACCGCAAAGGGGAGCTTATCGATACCGCGCCGGGCAACGGTCACGTGGTCTATGTGCCGGTCCCGAAAGATCTGGATGTGAACTTCGGCATCCTGCTGCGCAATCTGGGCGACAGCCAGGATACCCGCAACCCGCACACGGCGGCCTGAAATGGCGCTGCTCATCACCGACAAGTGCATCAACTGTGACATGTGCGATCCCGAGTGCCCCAACCAGGCCATCAGCCTGGGTGAGGAGATCTACGAGATCGACCCCAGTCGCTGCACCGAGTGCGTCGGTCACTATGAGAAGCCGACCTGTATCAGTGTCTGCCCTATCGACTGCATCATCTGGGATCCTGCTCATGTGGAGACCGACGATCAGCTGATGGAGAAGTTTGTGCGGATGCACCGCCAATAACGTTGGCAGGCAAGCCCCTGAACACCCGCTGGTCAGCGATAACAAGACGCCCTGCATTGCAGGGCGTCGTTCCTTCCGAACGGGGCGCTTGTTTAAGTACCAAGCGCTATGTTGCAACCAGTAAGCTGATTATCGGCCTGCGGCGATGATCCGCTCCATATTACGTTCGGCAAGGGCGGTGATAGTCAGTGAGGGGTTCACCGCACCGGTGGTGCCGGGAATAGCGGCGCCATCCATGACGTAGAGGCCGTTGTAGCCAATCACTCTGCCTTCGTTATCTAAGGCTTTATCAAGCACGGCCCCACCCAAAGGATGCGCGGTCCAGTTCATCCCTGATACATCATCTTGGATCAGCGGCACACCCGGCACAACGCCATTGGCATCGCAAATCCGGTTGTTGACATAACGAGCCGCTTCAACAATATCGGCATTACCATTAGCCGCCCATTGCAGGTCCACCTTGCCGTTGCGCTTGTTGTAGACAAACTGGCCACGGTTGGTTTCATCAAATGCCATGCCGAGTGAACCAATGATCCCCACGTTGACCGGCACCCCGGGCACGTACCAATTCTCTAGCGTCACCGGCAGCCCCGCATTGGCATCATGGATCCGTGATGCACTGGGGGAGCCTTGTTTTAACCCGCGGATTGGTGAAAAGCTGCGTGAAACCAAGGTATCGCCATTGGTGCCCCAACCTTGGCCTATCTCTTCATTCAAACGAGGCAGGGTGCCTTTTGCTTGCGCTTTGACTAACAGTTCAGTGGTACCAATAGAGCCTGCCGCCAACACTAAACGGTCACACGATAGCTCGTAGCGACCGATCTCATCCCCTAATGGCGAACGCAGCGCGACACTTAACAGATAGCGGCGACCATCCCATGAAATATCACTCACTTCACATCCGGGATAAATGTGGGTTAATCCTGTCGCTTCCGCTTGGCGTAAATAGTTTTGATTCAAGTCATATTTAGCGCCATTGCTGTTGCCATGATTACTGGCCCCCACAATTGCCGAAGGTAGCGCACGACCCGTCAGCTCTTTTCTGACAACATCCCAGTTAAATATCGAGTCAATCCGAGTTGGGTTATATCCAGCCGCTTTAGCTTGTAAATCCCAAACCCGAGAGTGACCAAACGGTGTGCTGTTATATATATCGTCTGGCATGGCACTGAGACGTAACATATTACGAACCAGTGGATAATATTTTTTATCCATCTCATCGTAATTTACCCCGCCACCAAAGATGGCATCAAAATATCTCCGCTCGGGCTGGATCATCACCCCAGTGAATATCACTGAACCGCCCCCCACTGCGGCACCTCGCCATACGGTCATATTTTGATATTCCGTGGCATCCATGACGCCAGCAAATTTATCAAAATAGGCGGTATGTCCCGCCAGCATTTTGGCGCTGTGTCGATGCCAAAAGGCACGTCCATCGGGGAGGACGTCATTGCTAAACGACGTACGCAGTGGCCCTGTTGGCCATTTAAACCCTCTTTCCAGCACCGTCACTTTCTCGCCCGCTTGCGAGAAACGCAAGGCTGCCACGGCACCACCAAAGCCAGAGCCAATCACCACCACTGGGGTATAAGCAGGAGGACGGCTGAGCGGCCGGAACAACTCCGGTACTTGTAACCGATATTTCAGGGTATTAAGCGCACTTATATTTGCTTGGGCAGGCACGGAGTGCAAACCAGCCAGCCCGCCAGCCCCCACCGCGCCACACCCTGCCAGAAATCGTCTACGGGATACCATTTAAGCTTTCCTTATTGATATTATTAACTGCCTGTTATTAGCGTGGGAAATAGCCGATTAGCCAGATACCCGTAAATAGACCTATATAGCACCATTACATAAGTGTGTGCACCAGACCATATTATTTGTCGACTTGGCGGTTATTTAGGATTTTTCTGACATGGATTGCCTAACGCGTAAGCAAGACAATGCAAATAATAATGACAGAGGATGTGACTCACTCATGGTGAAATAATCATGCTCAATATAACAACCACACGAGTAATAACATCAGCAGCTGTCAGAAAAACGTCGGTAACATTATCGATAACAGCAACCTGTCAATATTTCGAAGAAGCTAATAGAACAGCCAACAAAACATATCAAAAAGGCGAACTCTGTCTGAATACATTTCATCATTGTGTAATTATTTTTCATTTAATGGATGAAATATGGCGGTATACCAATCTGACTTATTTTCTGCTGTTTTGATGATTCACAGGCTATTGCGACAGCCATAGCCTGTGATGAGCGGATCACTCAAGCTGACTGCGGTGCCAGTGCCTTAGCCGTGAGCACCGATAGCCGTTGTCGCTGCTGGCCAAGGTGATCGAAGTTATCGACCGCCAGCCAGCGGTCAAAGCTGGCTTGCAAGGCGGGCCATTCACTATCGATCACCGAAAACCAAGCCGTATCGCGATTGTGGCCCTTATCGACCCGCGCTTGGCGAAAGGTGCCCTCATAACTAAAGCCAAGACGGCGCGCCGCCTGCATGGAGGGCTCATTGCAGGCATTGCACTTCCATTCGTAGCGCCGATAGCCAAGGGCAAAGGCCTGTGCCATCAGCAGCGCCATGGCGGCGGTCGCCAGCCGGGATTGGCGTAATCGCGGTGAAAAGTGCAGCCAGCCGACCTCGATACTGCCCGCTTGCGGGTCGATACGCAGGTAGCTGGCCAGCCCCAGCGCTTGGCCCTGTTGCTGGTCGACGATGGCATAAAACTGCGGATCGGCCTTGCTAGCGCACTGCTGTAACCACTGCTGCAATGCCGCTTCATCCGTAAACGGGCCACTGGTGAGGTAAGTCCACATGGCCCCGCTGTCTTGACTAAAAGCACGCCACAGGTCGGGGCCATGACGGGCCGGATCAAGCGGTTCAAGCAGGCAATCCCACCCTTGCAGAGGCTGATGAGGGGGAAACTGCGACCCCTGCCAGCCAGGCAGCGGTGCTCCCAGCGGCTGGCCGAAAGCGTTTTGCGATGGGTTAGCAGCCACAGGCATTCCCCTCTGCAAGCAATACGCCGGCGTCGCTGCCGGTGGCAACGGCAAAGCCATCCTGCCGCCACCAATGCAGCCCGCCGATCAGCTCTTTTACCTGAAATCCGAGCGCCGCCAGTTTATAGGCGCCTTGAGTCGAGCCGTTACAACCGATGCCATCGCAATAGCAGACATAGACTTTGTCGCGCGCGAGCGGCGCCGTGGTCGTGGCCGTCATGGTGCGATGGGGTAAAGAGATCGCCCCCGGAATATGGCCCTCGGCGTAGTGGGCCGCCGAGCGGGTATCAATGACGACTATCCGCGTCTCTCCCGCCAGCAGGTCAGCGGCCAAATCCGCCGGATCGGTGCGATATCGCAATTGCGCGTCGAAAAAACCACGGGCCTCTGCCGCACTGGCTAATCCACTCTCGATAACATGACTCATAACAGATCTCCTTGTGATGCAATCTGGATCTCGGTAGTCACGAGGGTGGTGACCGAGTTAGCGATAAAGCAGCCCTCATGAGCGTGGTGGTGCAGCTGCTTAAGTTCCGCTAGCGACGGCTGCGGCCCCCCTGTAAACAGCACGAGTGGCCGTAAGGTAACGCGGGTAATCGATTGGCGTCCCTGTGCGTTAGCCGCCATCACCCCGACCGCCTCATCGTGATAACGCTCCACCCGATAGCCTGCTTTAGCCGCCAACCAGAGAAAGGTCAGCATATGACAACTCGAGAGGGCAGCTACGAAGGCCTCCTCTGGATCGACATGTTCAGCCACCGAATAGGGCAAGGGCACGACGTGTGGCGACGAGGAGGCGGGAATTTTGCTCCCCCCGTCAAACGTCCACCAATGGGCTCGGCTGTAACCTTGATCGACAAAGGGCTCATCGGCCCCGCGCTGCCAATTGATGGTGGCACTGTGTTGCGACATATCGACTCCTTCGCTGCGCAATCTAGGGTTGCGGGTTTGTAGATAAACGAGGTTTGACTCCAATCTTGCCCCAATGTAGCGACATAATGGCCTTGCCACACGAGCCAATTTTGCCAATATAAGCAGACCAATTTTTGTTTGAAAACATACGATGTCGACGCTGCTAACCCTGTTTGCCAATCAGCAACCCACCAGCTTACCGCTGCACGAACAACTAGTGCGAACCCTGCGCAGCGCCATTTTAGCTGGCCATCTGCCCATGCACAGTCGCTTACCGGCGAGCCGAACGCTGGCAGCAGACTTGGCTGTGTCTCGCAGTACGGTGGAGCTGGCTTACGGACGCCTTGAGGCAGAAGGCTATCTGACCCGCAAGGCTGGAGCGGGCAGTTTCGTTGCCTTGGCCGTGACAACCCCCTCTCCCCGCCCAGCTCAATCCATCGCAGGCCTCTCCCGTCGTGGGCTCGCCGTTGCAGCAAGTGGCGCCTGCCACGATATTCCCCAAGTAGGATTGTCCTTTGCTTCCAGCCAACCCGATCCGCGTCTCTTTCCTCACTCACTGTGGGGCCGCCTGATGCAGCAGCAGTGGCGGCAACAAGGGGAACGCTGGATGAACTACGGGGATCCACAAGGACTGCCTGAGCTGCGGGCTGCCATCAGCAGTTACTTGGTACAATCACGCGGTGTGGTATGCGATCCAGATCAGATCCTTATTCTTACCAGCTCGCAACAAGGTATTTTGCTGGCAACCCAGTTACTGATCGACGCAGGTGATACCGTCTGGGTAGAAGAGCCGGGCTATCCTGGCGCCCGCACGGCTATGGAGAGCGCAGGCGCTATTGTTCATCCAGTACCGGTGGATGACCAAGGACTCAATCCACTTGGCAACCATCCACGGCCGCGTCTTATCTACACCACCCCTGCACATCAATATCCGCTCGGTGTAGCAATGAGCCTGAGCCGCCGTATCGCCCTGCTACACGAGGCGCAGCAGCACGGTGCCTGGATCTTGGAAGATGACTATGACGGGGAATATCAGTACGACGCCCGCCCATTACCCGCCCTGCAGGGACTAGATAGTCAAGGACGGGTTATCTATGTGGGTACCTTCAGTAAGGTGTTATTCGGCTCGCTGCGACTGGCTTATTTGGTGCTGCCCACGCCGTTAATGGCGGGCTTTTGTCGAGCACGCGCAGCGTTTGATGGCCACAGTAACCAATTACAGCAGGCGGTTACCGCCGATTTTATCCGCTCTGGCCATTTCGCTACCCACCTGCGCCAAAGCCGGCAAATTTATCACAGCCGCCGAGACTTACTGTTAACAGAGCTCGGACACCACTGTCCACAGCTCACCCCTATCCATAGCGGAGCCGGCTTGCAGTGTGCGGTTGGGGTGCCCACAGGGGGTGAGGTTCGTTGGACGTCGATTGCTAATGGCCAAGGTATAGGGCTGCGACCCCTTAGCCAGTTTTACTTGGGGCCAGCGACACACGAGGGATGGTTACTCGGTTTTGCATCGTTGGATAACCAAACAGTGCGTCAGCTATGCCATCGCTTGGGCAGCCTGCTGAAAACCTAAACATCAATATCCTACATAAAGAAATAAAACCTGTTTTGGATAACCACGTTAGGATAATCGCCAATTATATCGGCTACCCGTAGGCGTCATCGGCGCAGATGGAATAGAGGAAGTACCTGAAAATATCGAGCGCTACGCAAGATCAATATGGCACGTAAATAGTCCAAATAAGATCCACACTACCCCCTCAGCCATAGAACTGGCTGACATTCAGCCACCGGCGTCCCTGCGGCAATATGGCCATTGTCGAGCTCGGTGATAATGGGCCAATGAGAGTGGCTGCTGAGAGTGAGCTACTAGGGCTCATGGCTATGGGCCGTGAACCCCCGAATAATTCTGCTTTTAGCCACTATCTAGCAACTATTTAGTAACTATTTAGTAGCTACCGTGGCCTGTATCAAGGCCCAACAGTTTATTTTATAAGGCGCCAAGATAGTTTAAAAAACAGCCAAATAATAACAACCAACATGTTATTTCAGTGCGCGTAACATAAGCGAAAAAAAGGAATAATATGAGTCTTACTCCATTAAAGGGGAGATGGCACTCATATAAATAACCATGAACAAACGTTACCTATGCTTATAAACTTAGACCAAAACGGCATTTAACAACGTTGTTAAACGCTGTACCCTGATGACCATTTTACTCTGACGTTAACGATATTGTATGACCAGCACTATAAACACAAAAACATCAATATTAAATCGCACGCTCGATAAGATAGAACGGTTAGGTAATAAATTACCACATCCATTTATGATATTTCTCGGGTTAATGATAATTACCGTGGGCCTATCATCACTATTACAGGCGTTAGATGTAAGCGTGGCGCTTGAAAAAATAGATCATGGGGTCATATCACACACCATCATCACCGCTAATAGTCTGCTTGATAAAGATGGGCTGTTATTTATGCTCAGCTCGGTATTAAGCAATTTCACTGGATTTTTCCCGCTAGGTACCGTCTTTTTTATGATGCTTGGGGTGGGTATCGCCGAAGGATCTGGGTTACTCCGCACCTTACTCTCTTATTTGGTCAATATTACTCCCAAAGCCATGATCACCAGCATGATCGTATTTTTGGGCATTTTTTCAAATATCGCATCAGCAGTTGGCTATATCGTCTTGGTGCCATTGGCGGGATTGATTTTTTTACAATTTGGCCGTCACCCCATCGCGGGATTAGCCGCAGCATTTGCTGGTGTATCTGGTGGCTGGAGTGCCAATATTTTAATTGGTGCCACCGATGCAACGTTTGCCGGTATTTCAACCGCAGCAGCCAGATTAATTGATCATCAGTACAGTGTATTGGCGACCTCAAACTGGTATTTCATGATCGTCTCGACTTTTTTAATCACGCTGATTGGTACCTGGGTCACCGATAAAATCATTGAACCTCGCCTGGGCCCCTATCACGAGAGCGATGACACCCGAGCCGAATTAGCCAAGCAAGAGGTAGTTGCCCTTAAAATATCAAGTTTGGCATTGCTCAGCTATCTTGCGCTGATTGTATTCGCATATTTACCGGAAAGCTCATTACTGCGTAATCCCGCCACCGGAGGGCTCGCCGACTCTCCCTTGATGAAAAACCTGATTGTGCTAATTGGCCTCGGTTTTGCCGTGTGGGGCACCATATTTGGCTATGTCGCTAAACAATTTAACAGTGCCCATGATGTCGCAACCGCAATGACGCAAGCGATCACCCAATTGGCTGGCTTTTTAGTATTAATTTTCTTTGCCGCGCAATTTATCGCTTATTTTAATTACTCCAATTTAGGGATTATTTTTGCGATAAAAGGGGCTAATGCTTTACAGGCAACTGGCCTTACTGGTATCTGGCTAGTATTGGGGTTGATTATTCTAACGGCACTCCTGAATTTATTAATTGCGGTCGACTCTGCCAAATGGGCCATTATGGCACCAATCTTTGTGCCGATGTTTATGCTGCTGGGATTATCACCGGAGTTAACCCAAGTGGCTTATCGCATTGGTGATTCGGTCACCAATATTATCGCGCCCACAATGCCATTATTTCCGCTGATCGTCGCTTTTTGCCAAAAATATAATCCCCAGTTAGGCGTAGGCTCTGTTGTTGCAATGATGCTACCTTATTCCGTCGCTTTTTTAGTCGGCTGGACACTGTTATTAATTCTGTGGTTTACGCTTGGTCTGCCACTCGGGCCGGATGCGCTATTACACTATCCTCACTAACTATATCAGTAACCGTTTTATATTTACTTGGAGATAAACAACATGAATGCAGAGATAACTTGGGTAGAACAATTGACCTTTTTAGCCACTGCCGACAGCGGCCATGGCGTGGTCATTGATGCCCCCGTTGATAAGGGCGGTAATAACCGTGGTTCATCGCCAATGGAACTGTTACTAATGGGGGTCGGCAGCTGCACGGGGATCGACGTTTTAAATATTTTAGAAAAATCACGGCAGCATGTGACTGGGCTGCGCATTAATATCGAGAGTGTCCGTGAGCAAGAAGATCCGAAAGTGTTCACCGCCATCAAAATAATTTATCGTTTTAGTGGTCACAACCTGTCCAGAACCCATGTTGAGCGAGCAGTTAATCTCTCCGCAGAGAAATATTGCTGCGTCTCTATTATGTTGGGCAAAACCGCCACCATTGCCCATGAGATTATTATTGAGGAGCAATGATTCGCTCATTTAGATAATAGTGATGGACGCCTCTTTAATTGGCTGCTGGCATCAGTGGGCAACCATATAAAGGGGCGTGATGGTGCTAAATGCTGGCAACATGCCGTGCAAAGCGGGCGCAACATGTTAAGGGGAGATTGCACCCGAGTTTATTGACGCGCGATTTGACGCGCGATGAGTGCAGATGAATGCAAATGGTTCGAATGATTTAAACTGTGCAAAAAACATCCTATTTATTCTTTCAACAACCTAAGCTGGCTATTAAACAGACAGCAAACTCACTTAATAGTGCAAAGTTGATAGACTTATAACCAAATAGTGGTTGCCAATGATTAACAAAAAAATAACAATGAAATAGCTAATAACGTACTGGTTATTAGCACCATCTTTCATCCCTTTTGCCAGTTATGGCTGCTGCGAAGAACCAGGGTAGGTATCTACCCTGGTATTTTTTTATCTCATTCACCCGGCTTGGCTGGTCGCCACCCGCTCCCCCATGCGAAACAAATTAAACTCACCTGGCGCCATTTTTACCCAGTGTTCATTACCCGTCAGCGGTTTGGTGGTCACCAAGGTGACCACATCGTTGGGGGTCGTCTCCCGCTGGAAATCGATGACCACCTCTTCATCTAGCAAGCTTGCTTCCCCAAAGGGCGCTCGGCGGGTCAACCAGTGCAGGTTATTGGTGCAGTACGTCATCACATACTCGCCATCTGAGAGCAGCATGTTAAACACGCCATATGTCCTCAGCTCATCACACAGCGTCGCGAGATAGCGAAACATGGCGGGAAAGTTAGCTGGCCGCTTAGGGTATTTTTGCTCCAGCCGATCGAGCAGCCAACAAAAAGCGTGCTCGCTGTCGGTGTCACCCACCGGACGATGCCGCCCTGTCGGCAACTTTTTATAACCGGTCAGCTGGCCATTATGGGCAAAGGTCCAATAGCGCCCCCACAGCTCTCGCGTGAAGGGGTGGGTGTTCTCTAGCGACACGCAGCCACGGTTGGCCTGCCGAATATGGCTGATAACCGCACAGCTTTTGATCGGCAACGCTTGCACCAACTGAGCGATAGGGGATTGAGCGCTGGGTTCTGGGTCCTTGAAGGTGCGAAAGCCTTTCCCTTCATAGAACGTGATACCCCAACCATCTTTGTGAGGGCCGGTCTTCCCTCCTCTCAGCATCAAGCCGGTAAAACTAAAACAGATATCGGTCGGCACATTGGCACTCATGCCGAGCAGCTCGCACATCGTCGGATGCTCCCTTCCTTAAGCTAGATAAGGGCTGGCACACGTCACCGCCAGCCAGATCAGATTGCCAAGGCCGCCATCTGAATGATTGGCAGGTGGGCGGCCCTGCTAGCGACAAGTTATCGCTTACTTCGCCATCTCTTTTTCGACCAGCTGGATCAGGATGTGGATCACCTTGATATGCACTTCCTGAATGCGGTCGGCATAACCAAAGTGCGGCACCCGGATCTCAACATCCGCCAGACCCGCCATTTTGCCGCCATCCTTGCCAGTCAGGGCTATGACTTTCATGCCTTTGGCGCGAGCCGCTTCGATCGCTTTGAGGATATTGCCGGAGTTGCCGCTGGTGGAGATACCGAGCAGCACATCGCCACGACGGCCGACCGCTTCCACATACCGGGAGAAGACGTAGTCATAACCAAAGTCGTTGGAAACGCACGATAGATGGCTCGGGTCAGAGATAGCGATACCGGCATAACCGGGACGGTTCTCGCGGTAACGACCGGTCAGCTCTTCGGCAAAGTGCATGGCGTCACAGTGGGAGCCGCCGTTACCACAAGAGAGCACCTTGCCCTCTTCCTTGAAGGAGTCAGCCAGTAGTTTGGCCGCGGCTTCAATGTTTTTCAGATTCTGCTCGTCGGCCAAAAAAGCCTGCAGCACGCTGGCTGCTTCAGTCAGTTCATTGCGGATTAATTCTTGGTACATAATGTCTCTTCCACATGTTTAGTGTGCGTGTAACTCGCGGCTATTCTCGCACAAGCCAATCACGGCGTCGCCCCCAGCCAGCTATCCAGTCAGACTGGTCACGGCCCTCACAGGCAACCTCAAAGTAATAATTTTGTGAACAACTTGATAAGTTGACTCGTATGAATTACAACAAAGCCAGACCAAACAGGTCAGACCTCTTTAACCATCACGCCATGTTGGCCATTTTTCATGCAAGGAGCACGCAATGACGACGACCCTCACTCTGCTCGGGGTGATCCTGGTTATCGGCGCCCTGGCCTATCGCCGGGCATCCCTCTTGACCGCCACCCTCATCACCGGCGCCGCGCTGCTCGTCGGTGCCATCTATGGCCATGTGCCCTTGCTGGTCTGGGCACTGTTTGCGCTGATCGCCATCCCGCTCAATCTGGTGGAGTTTCGCCGCAACCGGCTGACCAAACCGCTGTTCAAGATCTACCGCGCAATGATGCCGCAGATGTCGCGCACCGAAAAAGAGGCCATTGAAGCCGGCACCACTTGGTGGGAAGCCGACCTGTTTGCCGGCAACCCAGACTGGAAAAAGCTGCACGCCATCCCAGTCAGTACCCTCTCTGCCGAAGAGCAGGCCTTTCTGGATGGTCCGGTCGAGGAGGTGTGTCGTATGGTGAGCGATTGGGAGGTGACCCACGAGCGAGCAGACCTCTCCCCCGAGGTGTGGCAATACCTTAAAGATCACAAGTTCTTCGCCATGATCATTAAGAAAAAATATGGCGGGCTGGCGTTCTCGGCCTACGCCCAATCCTGCGTGCTGCAAAAACTGACCGGCGCCAGCGCCGTGCTCGCCTCCACCGTCGGCGTGCCCAACTCGCTGGGTCCAGGCGAACTGCTGCAGCATTACGGCACCGACGAGCAGAAGGATTACTACCTGCCCCGTCTGGCGGTCGGTAAAGAGATCCCCTGCTTCGCCCTGACCAGCCCAGAGGCGGGCTCAGACGCCGGCTCCATCCCCGACTTCGGCATTGTCTGCAAAGGCGAGTGGGAAGGCCAAGAGGTGCTCGGTATGCGCCTAACTTGGAACAAGCGCTACATCACCTTGGCACCGATTGCTACCGTGCTGGGTCTCGCCTTCAAACTGCGCGACCCCGAGCACCTGCTGGGGGATCAGGAGGAGCTTGGCATCACCTGCGCCCTGATCCCCACTCACATCAAGGGGGTCGGTATTGGCCGTCGCCATTTCCCGCTCAACGTGCCGTTCCAAAACGGCCCGACCCAAGGCAAAGAGGTGTTCGTCCCGCTCGATTTTATCATCGGCGGCCCAGCCATGGCGGGGCAGGGCTGGCGGATGCTGGTCGAGTGTCTGTCGGTCGGTCGCGGCATCACTCTGCCCTCCAACAGCACCGGCGGTGTCAAGGTGCTGGCGCTGGCCAGCGGCGCCTACAGCCGCATCCGTCGCCAATTCAAACTGCCGATCGGCAAGATGGAAGGAATTGAAGAGCCGCTGGCTCGGCTCGGTGGCAATGCCTACATCATGGGCGCCGCCGCCAACCTGACCGTGACTGGTATCGACTTAGGCGAGAAGCCGTCGGTCATCTCCGCCATCGTTAAATATCACCTCACCGATCGCGCCCAGAAGTGCATCCTCGATGCCATGGACATCCACGGCGGCAAGGCCATCTGCATGGGCCCCAACAACTATCTGGCCCGCGCCTATCAGGGTGCCCCCATCGCCGTCACGGTGGAAGGGGCGAATATCCTGACTCGCAGCATGATCATCTACGGTCAGGGCGCTATCCGCTGCCACCCGTATGTACTGCCGGAGATGCTGGCTGCCAGCCATCCCGACAAGGAGCAGGCGCTGAAGGATTTCGACAAGGCGGTATTCAGCCACGTCGGCTTTGCCATCAGCAACCTGGTGCGCAGCTTCTGGCTGGGTGTGACCGGCGCTCGCTTTGCCGCCTCCCCTTATGGCGATCAGACTAAGCGCTACTACCAGCAGCTCTCCCGCCTCTCGGCTAACTTGGCATTTCTGTCAGACATGGCGATGGGGACGCTGGAGGCCAGATAAAGC
>NZ_PGGC01000131.1 GCF_002795305.1 Aeromonas cavernicola | reverse complement strand
CTGCGCCACTGGCACCCGCAGATCCGCATCTTGCCGGGGCCAGAATTGGCGCAGTGTGATGAGGCCAGCCAAACGGCGTTTTGGCAGCAGCCTTGGCGCGTGTCACCACAAAGCGATCGGATGGGCTATCGGCTGCAAGGGCCGACCTTACAACTACGCCATCCGCTGAGCCTGTTATCGCACGGGGTGCTACCCGGTTTGATCCAGTTGCCCCCCTCGGGCGCTCCCATCATTTTGCTGGCCGATGCGCAGACCACCGGCGGTTATCCGCGGATCGGTTGCGTGATTGACGCCGATCTCTGGCTGCTGGCGCAGGCTCGGCCCGGCAGTGTGTTGCAGTGTGTGCCCTGCACGGTGGCGCAGGCCCATGCCGCCCGTCGCTTGCGCCAAGCGCAGGCTTATCGCTTTGCCTATGCCCTCGCCATGGCGGATCGGGCGTGAGCGGCGGTCTTTCATCACCCTGACCAGGGTGAGCAATAGCAAGGAGCAAGTAACAATGCGCATTGATTTAAATGCCGATCTGGGCGAAGGCGGCAGCGATGATGCCGCCATCTTGGCCTGTGTCAGCTCGGTGAATATCGCCTGCGGCTGGCATGCCGGTGATAGCCACAGCCAGCGCCAAGCGATCCGCGCCGCCATGGCTCATGGGGTCTCCATCGGGGCTCATCCCAGTTATCCGGATCGGGCCAACTTTGGCCGCACTGCGATGGTGCGTGCTCCTGAGCTGGTGTTTGACGATGTGCTGTATCAAGTCGGTGGCTTGGCGGCCATGGTGCGGGCGGCTGGCGGCCGGTTGTGCCACGTCAAACCCCATGGCGCCTTGTACAACCAAGCCGCTGCGGATGGGGCACTGGCCGATGCCATTGCCGCCGCAGTGCGAGCCTTTGATCCCCACTTGCAATTGGTGGGGTTGGCGGGCAGTGAACTGATCCACGCGGCTCGGCGTCATGGCCTGCAACCGGTGGAGGAGGTCTTTGCCGACCGAGCCTATCTGGCCAGTGGCGCGCTGGCCCCGCGCCAGCAACCCGGTGCGGTGCTCGATTCGGTTGCTGCGGCGTTGGCCCAAGCGATGGGATTGGTACAAGAAGGGCACGTCACCACCCTAGAGGGCACCCGCTTAGCACTGCGAGCCGACACCGTCTGTCTCCATGGTGATGGGGCCCATGCCCTGCAATTGGCCAGTGCCCTGCGGCGTGCGCTGAGCAACAGTGGCGTGGTAGTCAGCGCCATGTCGTCTATTTCCCCCTCATCCCCAGCACGGGATGAGGCGAACTCATAGGAAGGATCAAGATGCAAGAGAGTATCAATTATTGGCCCCTGTTGGGGGTGGCGGTGGTGATCGCCGGTTTTGCCTTGCGCTTTAACCCGCTGTTGGTGGTCACCTTGGCGGGCATCGTCACGGGGCTGGCGGCCCAGATGTCGCCGGAGGCATTGCTGGCGGCGATAGGGACGGGATTTATCAAGACCCTTAATCTACCGCTGATCTTGTTGTTGCCACTGGCCATCGTCGGCTTGTTAGAGCGCCACGGTTTAAAGGAGCGGGCCCAAGGCTGGATTGCAGGGATACGCTCCGCCACCACCGGGCGTCTGCTGATGGTCTATCTGTTTGTCCGTGAAGTGTCTGCCGCCCTAGGGCTGACCAGCTTGGGTGGCCACCCACAGATGGTGCGCCCGTTGCTGGCGCCGATGGCGGAAGGGGCCGCTGAGCACCGCTACCCTCAGCTGGGTCAGCATGCTCGTCACCGGGTACGAGCCATGTCGGCGGCGACCGATAACGTCGGGCTGTTTTTTGGTGAAGATGTGTTCGTGGCGTTTGGCGCCATCATCTTGATGCACACCTTCTTGCGAGAAAATGGGGTTGAAGTGGAGCCGCTGCACATCGCCATGTGGGGCATTCCCACCGCCGTGGCGGCGTTTGTGATCCACGCTTGGCGCTTGTACCGGTTAGATCTGTGGTTGGCCCGTGACGAGGTAATCCGCCAAAGTGCTGTTCACAGTGCAACTAGTGCCGCCGCCACTAAAGCGCCGCAGCAAGGGGATCGCCCATGCTAACGGTCACCCATCTCTATTGGCTACTCGGTAGCATCTTGCTGGTGGTCGCGCTGCTCACGGCTGCCGATAGCAGCAACGCCAAGCGTTGGTCGAGCGCGCTGTTCTGGGGCAGCTACGGCGCCCTGTTTCTGGTCGGCAACCTGTTACCGCCGGCTCTGGTTGGGGTGGTGGTGATCATGATGGCGCTGCTGGCGGGGTTCGGTGGAGTGGGGGCGGGCCGCCCCGCCATGTTGCCCGAGCGAGTGCGGCGCTTTAAGGCGAAACGGTTGGGCAACTGGCTGTTTCTCCCCGCGTTGGCGATCCCGCTGCTGACCGTGCTGTTTACGCTGACGCTAAAACACCTGTCACTGTTTGGTTTACCGCTGATTGATAGCGCCAATGCCACCTTGCTAAGCCTCGGGCTTGCCTGTGTGCTGACTTTGCCGCTCGCCCTGAAACTGACCGGCGATAGCCCGCTGCAGAGCATGAAAGAGAATCGCCGTCTGCTAGAGGCGATGGGCTGGGCGGTGATGCTGCCGCAACTGTTGGCGACCTTGGGGCTGGTGTTTACCCAAGCGGGCGTGGGCAGCGCCATTGCTAGCCTAAGTAACCTCTATTTGGCGGTGGATAACAAGCTGGTGGCCGTGGCGGCCTACGCCATGGGGATGGCGTTGTTTACCATGATCATGGGCAATGCGTTCGCCGCGTTTCCGGTGATCACCGCAGGCATCGGCTTGCCAATTTTGCTTGGCCAGCACCACGGGGATGCCGCAGTGATGGCGGCGATTGGCATGTTCTCCGGCTATTGCGGTACCCTGATGACGCCGATGGCGGCCAACTTCAATATCGTGCCTGCCGCCTTGTTAGAGCTGCCAGATAAAAATGCGGTGATAAAAGTGCAATGGCAAACGGCGTTGCCGTTGCTGATGGTCAATATCGCGCTGCTTTATCTGCTGATGTTTCGTTAAGGGGAAGAGATGAAAACGATGTTGCTGACGGGGTTTGAACCCTTTGATGGTGAGCCGGTGAACCCCTCTTGGGAGTTGGTGAAAGCCCTTGATGGCACCTTGGTGACGCAGGGGGATCACCAAGCCCGCTTGGTTGCCGTGCAGCTGCCTTGTGTGTTCAGTCGCTCATTGGCCGCGTTGGATGCAGCCTTGCAGCAGCATCAACCAGATATAGTGCTGGCCGTCGGGCAGGCTGGGGGGCGCAGCGATCTGACCCTAGAGCGGGTGGCCATCAACCTGATGGATGCCCGGATCCCCGACAATGACGGGGCGCAGCCGGTCGATGTGCCGGTGCTGCCAGCAGGGCCCGCCGCCTATTTCAGCACTCTGCCTATCAAAGCCATGGTGGCGGCGATGCGCGCTGCTGGGGTGCCGGCTAGCGTGTCACAGACCGCGGGATCGTTTGTCTGTAATCAGGTGTTCTATGGGTTGCAACATCGGCTGGCAGGCAGTGAGGTGCGCGGCGGTTTTTTGCATATTCCCTACCTACCCGAACAGGTCGCGCGGCTGGCAAATGGGGCGCCCTCCTGCTCGCTAGAGACCATGACGCACGGGTTACTAGCAGCCTTGCTGGCCGCGTTAGCCACCCAGACTGATCTCGCGGTGACGGAAGGGGCCTTGCACTAAGCTGGCGCTAGGCCTCAGGGGGAGGGCTGGTTCGGGGTGAGGCCAAGGGGCACCGACTGGCGCTCAGCCAGCATCCGGATCTGCCTCTCGATGAGGCTAGCGTGGGGGCCGAGGACCAGCACCAGCTGCTGGTCATTGAGCACCACCCAAGAGAGGCAACCCAACTCCAGCAAGCGGGATTGATCGACATCGTCGATGTGGCGCACCCGCAAGCTCAGCCGAGTCAGACAGACGCTCATGGCTTGCACGTTATCCATCCCACCCAGCACCTTAAGATATTCAATCGCTAACATTTGCGGGTCTGTTGGCGCGACTCGCGCCAAGGTGGGCTGGCTGCCCGGAATCGGCTTGCTGGGCAGGCTAAGGGGGGCATACCCCAGCAACTGATAAAACAGCAGGGCATAGGCCACGAAAAATAGAATGCCCAGAGGGATCAGCCAAAAGCTGTGGGTCCCTGCTGAGTAACTCAGCAGCAGATCGAGCAGCCCAGCCGAGAAGTAACTGCCCACCTGAATACCCAACGAGCTACAGATGGCCAGCGACAGCCCTGTTAACAAGGCGTGGGTCAAAAACAACCAAGGGGCGCTAAAGGCAAACAGAAATTCGATGGGTTCGGTGATGCCAACCAATGCCGATGTCAATGCCAAGGTCAGCAGCAGTGCTCCTTGCGGCTGCCGTTGCATCCGCTGGCGATGTAGCCAGATGGCAAAGCAAGCGCCGGGCAAGCCAAACAGAATGATGGGATAGAGGCCAGCCACGTACCCCGCGTGCAGTGGCTGAGCGCTGGCCAGCGCCTGCAGGTTGGTTGCGCCCAGCCCAATCACGCTGCCCAACACCTGATGTAGCCCCAGCGGGATCAGCAATCGATTGAGAACGCCATAGCAAAATGCCCCGAATGGCGTGGTGAGTAGCTCGCTGGCAAGCAGGGTGATCCCTTGCTCCAACACTGGCCAGCCCAGCGCCAGTGGCAATGCCAACAACAGATTGACCCCAGCACCGAGCAGCAAGCAAGCCACCTCGCTGCGTGCCCAGCGCCACCGGCGGGGCAGCGGTTGTCGGCTAAGCCAAGGGTAGACAATAGCGGTGGTCAACCCCGCCAGCAGACCACAGATCATATCGCCGTGCAGGTTAGGGGCGAGCGTATCGAAGGCGGTGCTGAGTAACAGAAAGTTGACTGCCCCAGCCAGTGCTAACCCTCCTTGGCCCTGTCGGCTTAGGCCAAAGGCAATGGCCACCGCATAGATCAGCGGCATCTGGCTAAACAACGCATGGCCAGTGAGGGCAAGAGCGGCTAAGTCGAGCACATCTGGCTGACCGAGGCGGCTGAGCAGCGCCGCCATCGGCAGGATCGAAACTGGCAGCAGCAAGGCATAACCGAGGCGCTGCAGGGCCTGGGCAAGCAGTTGGCGGGTGATGTTGACAGCCATAAAGCGGCACCATTGTGTGACTTGGCGCACAGTTTATCCGCAAAACCCGATAAAGGGATAGCAATTGACACCCTAATTATTAGTGGTGCACTTATTGCTCGGCTGATGAGGTATCGTTATCGCCAGCCCATAAAAAAAGCCAGCCGGTATTTATCGGCTGGCTCTCTCACAGTTATTCGCGGATTACGCGATCAGAACTTCAGCTCATAGCTTAACTGCACGCTGCTATCGACCCCTTGGCTGCCAAAGTGCGGCTGGCTGGCTTTAACGCCAAGACCAAGGTTACCCGCTTGCTCCAGTTGGTAGCTTGCACCGACCGCGGCGTAGGGGCCGATGTCATTGCGCTTAAGCGGGCTTTGCACCGCAAACTCTTTCATGCCAGCGCCAAGGTTGAAGATGTCAGTCTGGCCCTTCAGGGTCACGGGGCTGACGTCTAAATCCAGTTCAGTACCGGCATCCAAGGTCAGGTTGACCGCTGGGGTCAGCTTGGTGCCGCCTTGCAGGCCCAGCTTGCCGATAGTGCTCTGCTCTTTGAGGGCGTCGTGATTAACGGTAAACACCAGCTTGTCACCGGCTTCGCGGTAGCCATCGCGGCGGGTAATGAAATGGGTCACCTCTGCATGAGGGGTGACGGTCCAGTCCGCCAGCTCAACACCGTAGCCAAGGCCAGAGCGCAGGGCGAGGCTCTTCACATCGGCGCTGCCTTTGCCGTGCTGCACGTTGGCCAAGCCATCGCCACGGGTAAATTCGCCCGCTTGCTCGGTGTAACCGACCGCCGCGCTGGCTTGCAGGCCAGTCTGGTCAGCCCCTTGCGAGAAGTGCAGGTAGCTACCAACGCCAACCCCGCTATCAAGGGCAGCACCACCACGGTGGGTCACCTGCTGGTTATCAAGCGCCGAGCCAAACACCGAGGCGGTGACCCCAGCGGTCAGCTGGTCAGTGATGCCGTAGCCATAAGCCAGCGCCAGCGCGGGGGCGGCTTGGTAGTCAAGCTCGCTGGGTGCGTCGGTGATTTTGCTGAGCTCGCCAGTGACCCGCAGGCACTGTCCGCCTTGGGCGCCAGCCGCACAGGCGTTATCGAGCTGGCGGCCAAGGGCTTGCTGCTGAGAGCGGAAAGCCTGCTCGGTCTGGGCAGCCAATACCGGCATGGAATCAAACAGATAGCCAAGGTCCTGCATCACCCCGCCGCTGTCGGGATTTTTCGGTTTGTCGACGGAGGGGAACTCAGGTTTTATTTCCGGCGCGACCTCGGGGATTGCCTCTGGTTTTATTGCTGGTAGGACAAGGCCTGCATGACTGTCGTGTATGCTAGCGGCGCCCGCCTGTTGGCTGATAAGTGACACACCGATGGCCAGCGCGAGTGTGCTTAGAACCATGATTTTATTGATGTTACGCATGACTAACCTCAGTCTCTCGGGCAACGTGATAGCCCGTTGATGCCATGTGGTGAGTAGGCATCAGCCATAAAAAGACGCCACAAAATATCCCCCTTGGTGGGGGTTGTGGTGATAAAAAAGGGAAATCCATCTCGACATCACTGACTGACTCCCCACTGACAACAAATCAGCTAGAGGGGGCCACAGCCCGAACGGGGGTGATGCTGCTACTTGAAAAAGGTGCGCATTATTTCAGCTATTTTTGCGGCGGTATGTAGGTGAATTCTGAATCATTCACCTGTTACATAACCGATTGTTCGATTCGGCCTCGTATAAAAAGTAGGCCCTTACAAGGGAGCTTACTGTTGTTCAATGGCGCTGTGGCTCACCAGATGTTTGATCGCCAAGGGGCCGTGGGTGAGCACGGAACGAGGGATGGCCATGCCCTATGGTCTAGCTAACGCCATCTGGTGGCGATGAGATGCGCTGATTGACGCTTAATGGATCGCGGTGGGGGTTATTGGCGTCGGCTCACTCTTTGCCACCTCTCTGCCACGGGTTGTGCTTGCGGATTTGCACAGCGCGAGGTTTACAGTGAGCTGAAATCAATTAACTCGCCGTGGCCAATATCGTAGTGAACCGTGCGGTGTGGCTGATGGAGACCCGATTTGCGCATATGATCGTCGCCATTTGCAGCAACGGTGGATGCGCGGTGGGATCGGCCATCATGGTTGGCCAAGCTGGCTAAATCGATCAATTCAGCTGCTCCGAGCTGGTAACAAAAAGCCGGTAATGGGCCCGTCTGCGTTACCTCGCTGACCCTGCTCTGGCGAGTCGCGCAGATGGGATTGGTAGTAACGATGCTGCTGTTATGCTGTTGCAGCGCGCCTAAGTCGATCATCTCGTCGAGCATAAAGTCATAGCGCAACGCACGGTCGGCCTGTTGACGAAGGCTTGATACCACAGCTAAAGCATGGCCCTTGGTCGCAGGCTGCTTGGAAGGCGCAGAGTAGCGCAAGTGGTCTTGCGACAACTCGTCACGTCTGTGCATTACGCTTTCGCTCATATCACTCTCTCATTATCCGCAATGTGACTCGCAGCGACCCGCAGGCTCACGATGGCCAGCGTCCTAGTTTTTTTGAGGTATCACGCGATGGCAGTATTTGCATCATCAAGCAGACTGCCATGACGTGATGGGCTCAAAACCGAGGCCGCTCGGCCAAACAGAGCCCCGCTGATGGGGGCTGTGGTGATCAAAAAGAGGAAATCCCTTTCGACATCGCTGATTGGCCACCACGCCTGACAATAAGTCGGATTAGGATGGCCATTGCCCAAGTGGGCTGGATGCTTCTTCCTGAAGAGGTGAGCATTATTTCAGCTATTTTGGCGTGGGTATGTAGGCGAATTCTGAATCGTCGCTGGATGACCTTATTTCTGACATCAGCAGTTGGCCCGATAAAAAAACCGCCCCCTGCTTGGCGGCAGGGAGCGGTTCAGTATGAGTCAGTGTGGTCGGTCGCGTACTCGGTGAGCAGTGCGTAGGGTACGCGTTAACCTAAGTTACAGACCCAATTTTTTATGCAGATAGTGGATGTTGGTGCCACCATGCTGGAAGTTTTCGTCTTTCATGATCTCTTTTTGCAACGGGACGTTGGTCTTGATCCCTTCCACGACTAATTCGTCTAGGGCATGACGCATCCGAGCGATGGCGATGTCACGATTTTCGCCGTAGCAGATCAGCTTACCGATCATGGAGTCATAGTAAGGCGGTACTTTGTAGCCAGCATAGATGTGAGAATCCCAGCGTACCCCTAAGCCACCTGGCGCGTGGAAGCGCTGCACCAAGCCCGGTGAAGGGGTAAAGGTGGCGGGATCTTCGGCGTTGATCCGGCACTCAATGGCATGGCCACGGATGCGGATATCTTGCTGGGTGATCGACAAAGGTTGACCGGCGGCAATACGCAGCTGCTCCTTGATGAGATCCACGCCCGTGACCATCTCGGTCACCGGATGTTCAACCTGAATCCGAGTGTTCATCTCGATGAAGTAGAATTCGCCGTTTTCGTACAGGAATTCAAAGGTGCCCGCCCCGCGGTAGCCGATCTCGATACAGGCGCGCACGCAGCGCTCGCCGATGAATCTGCGCATCTCTTCGGTAATGCCGGGCGCGGGTGCCTCTTCCACTACCTTCTGATGGCGACGCTGCATGGAGCAGTCGCGCTCACCCAGATAGAGGGCGGTGCCCTGACCATCTGCCAGTACCTGAATTTCGATGTGGCGCGGGTTTTCGAGGTACTTCTCCATGTAGACCATGTCGTTCTTGAAGAACTGGCCAGCCTCAGATTTGGTCAGGGCAATGGCGGCTGTCAGCTCAGCTTCGCTGCGCACCACTCGCATACCACGCCCACCACCACCGCCGGCGGCTTTGATGATCACTGGGTATCCAATGCGTTTGGCGATGGCCGCGTTGCGTTTAGCATCGCCATCAACAGGGCCATCAGAACCCGGCACGCAAGGGACGCCCGCTTTCTTCATGGCTTCAATGGCGGACACTTTGTCACCCATCAGGCGAATGGTCTCAGGCCGTGGGCCAATAAAGATAAAGCCGGATTTTTCCACCACTTCGGCGAAGTCGGCATTTTCAGAGAGAAAACCGTAACCGGGATGGATGGCCACGGCGCCAGTCACCTCTGCGGCCGCGATGATAGCGGGTACGTTGAGGTAGGATTCACCGCTAGCAGGTTTGCCGATGCAGATGGATTCATCTGCCAGCAGTACATGCTTAAGCTCTCGATCGGCGGTGGAGTGAACGGCCACAGTCTTGATCCCCAGCTCTTTACAGGCACGAAGGATCCGTAGGGCTATCTCCCCGCGGTTGGCGATAACTATTTTGTCCAACATGGGTGGCGTTATCCCTTATTCGATGATGAACAACGGCTCGTCAAATTCGACGGCCTGACCATTTTCAACCAGGATCGCTTTGATCACACCGGCCTTGTCAGACTCGATTTGGTTCATCATTTTCATGGCTTCAACAATGCACAGGGTGTCACCAACTTTGACCTGCTGGCCCACTTCGGCAAACGCCTTGGCTTCTGGGCTAGAAGCACGGTAAAACGAGCCGACCATCGGAGAGCGCATCAGATGACCACTTGGGGTGGCATCGGCGGCTACGGCAACCGGAGCGGCAGCCACAGGTGCCGCAACCGGAGCTGCCGCTTGCTGCATGATCATCTGCGGGGCGGCGGTCACTTGACCTGAAAAGTTGCGGCTGATGCGAACGGACTCTTCACCTTCGGAGATCTCCAGTTCGGCAATGCCTGATTCTTCAACCAGTTCAATCAGTTTTTTGATTTTGCGGATATCCATTAGCATTCTCTTTCTTCTTTATCTGATCGGTGATTATCAAGCCGCGCGCAGATGACGCACGGCCGCGGTTAAAGCAAATTGGTAGCCATCAGCCCCTAGCCCAGAAATGACACCCTTAGCGACATCAGACAGATAGGAGTGATGACGAAATGGCTCCCTGGCATGAACGTTGGACAGGTGAACCTCGATAAAGGGAATAGCCACCCCCAACAGGGCATCGCGGATGGCGACGCTGGTGTGGGTGAACGCGGCCGGATTGATGATGATAAAATCCACTTGGCCCATTGCCTGATGAATGCGAGTAACGATCTCGTGTTCTGCGTTTGATTGCAGATGTTCGAGGGTCACCCCCTGTTCGTTGGCGAATAGGGTTAGCTCGGCGACGAGCTCATCGAGGGTCTTACTGCCGTAGATGCCGGGTTCTCGTTTGCCCAGCAGATTGAGGTTGGGTCCATTGAGCAGGAGAATTCGGTGATGTTGCGACATATTGAGTTCATTCTCGATGATAATGCGGCTATCTATCAGCTATCTTGCGGGTTGTTAGCAATCTAGCTATTTTCTGGGCAAAGCGGTGTGGCCTAGCACACAGATTTGGCGATTATATTGATTTCGTGAAAATTAGCAGCATTTTACTGGTCTAATCTCTACATCTGACCCTTTTGTCATCTTTTAAGTCATAGGCTCGTCTGGGGTCAGATTACCCGCCCGCCAGAGTCATGTGGTCATATCCGAATCAGGCTAGTGAACAGGGTTTCGCAACCATTAGACCCACGGTATCTGCCATGGCGTGAAGCGGAGGTGATGCCATCATAGGCATTGGTGTTGGTTTAGCAGCCAAGGCAAGAGGGCGCTGCTGGATGTGGGGGGCACTGCGGGGTGGACAACAGCAGCGCTGCATATGCCGCTGTTGTCCACCTGATCGCGTCAACATTACTGAGCGGGTCTAACCGACGACAAGACCATGTCTGCTAGCGACAGCGTCTGATGAAGAGCAGGCATGTTCGTCGCATCGCTCAACCCGTGAGTCGTGGTGGCGCCTGATTAGTCGCGGAAGTTTTGGAATTGCATCGGTTGACCCAGCTCGGCACCACGTACCAGTGCCATGGCCTCCTGTAAATCATCACGCTTTTTGCCGGTGACGCGTACTTCATCGCCTTGAATGGCTGCTTGTACTTTGATTTTTGAATCTTTGATCAGCTTCACCAGCTTCTTGGCGATCTCTTTGTCGATCCCTTGCTTGAATTTCACGGTCAGGTGGAAGCGCTTACCAGAGTGAACCGAGTCACCGACCTCCATGGAGCTATTTTCGATGCTGCGCTTAAGCAGCGCCCCGCGCAGAATTTCAACCATCTGCTTGAGCTGGAAATCAGCGTCCGCTTCGAGCTTCACCTCTTCTTTGTTGAGTTCAAAGCTGGCTTCGATCCCACGAAAATCGAAACGGGTGGCCAGTTCACGATTGGCATTGTCTACGGCGTTCAACACTTCGTTCATTTTGACTTCAGAAACAATATCGAATGACGGCATAGCCGGGCTCCTCACGTTGCGTTATAGGGGGGCAAATCTAGCAGAATTACGGCAAATTTGCTGATTTCAATGGGGCTGCTCTGTTAGAATCGCCTGCGCAGAGGAAGGTTGGACCCGTTGGTGTCCCTGTGTGCTATTTTCACTTATCCCCGGTAACTGGTTGAGAGGATCGCAGCCCTTACCTTGATCGAGTTACACCATGCTAAGCGGATTACCCGATACCCCCCTTCAACCCCGTCAACGGTCGTGCGCGCCAGCGTGGACCCTCTTAGGCTGTGGCGCCCTAGGTGGCGTTTTTGCATCATTGTTGACGCTAGCGAGTCAACCTACGCGGGTATTACTGCGAGACCTGCATCGACCGACCTTAAATCCGAGGTTTGATTTCACCTCGCTGGAAGGCAATACCCAGCTGCTGACCGTCGATCGCAGTTTTGTCACTGATCCCGGTGAGATAGCGCGTTTGTTGGTGATGACGAAAGCCAATCAAGTGCTGGCTGCCCTCCGCCCTCTGGTGGGTGTGTTGTCACCTGACGTGCCCATCGTGCTGTTGCACAACGGCATGGGCATTGCTGAACAAGTACTGGCGCTGTTTCCTGACAATCCGATCATTGCGGGAGTGACTAGTCACGGCGCCATCAAGGCGGGTCATTTTGTATTTCGTCACACCGGCAAGGGGGAGACCTGGCTTGGCCCTATCAATGAGGCGGCTAAGGCCCATGCTGAGATTGCGACCGATCTGGCGGCTGCGATTGGGCAAGCCGGTTGGGATGAGCAGATAGTGGTACGCCAGTGGCAAAAATTAGCGATCAATTGCGCCATCAATCCATTGACGGCGCTCTACAAGTTGAAAAACGGCGAGCTAGCGAGCCCCCGTTTTACTGATGTGCTGCAACAAGTCTGTGTCGAAGTGGCGGATGTGATGCAGGCGCAAGGGTTGGCGGGGACGGCGGATGAGCTATTGCGCCGCGTGATGATGGTGATAGAGCTGACGGCGGATAACTACTCTTCCATGTATCAGGATCTCGAACTGGGCCGGGACAGCGAAATTGAGGCCATCACCGGTTTTTTACTGGCCACAGCGGCGCAGCATGGTATTGCGGCCCCGGTTAATCAAGGGCTCTATCAGGCGATGAAGGAGAAGAGCCCGGTGCTGTGAACCCGGCTGTTAGTGCAGGAGAGCATGAGATGAGCGTATTGGTGTTGGTGGCCCCCGGGTCAGAAGAGATTGAAACCGTTGCGATCGTCGATATTTTGGTGCGAGCCAAGATTGCCGTGACGTTGGCCTCCTGCTGCCCTTTGGGGCAGCGTCAGATCACCGCTTCCCGTGGTGTGCGGCTGGTAGCTGATTGCCATCTCGATGAATTAACCCAGTGTGATGTCGCCGCTATTGTGGTGCCCGGTGGGGTTGCTGGCAGTGAAGTGATCCGCGATACGCCACAGGCGATCACCTTGCTCAAGGCGCAAGCAGCTCTTGGGCGCTGGCGGGCAGCCATTTGTGCCGCACCGGTCGTTGTGCTGCAGCATCATGGCTTGCTGGGAGATGCTCACGTGACCTGTCATCCTGCGTTTCAGGCCCAGCTACCGCCAGCGCAATGTGTGAGGGCGCGGGTCGTCAGAGATGACACCCATCGCCTGATCACCAGCCAAGGGCCCGGCACTGCTATCGAGTTTGCCCTTGAACTGGTGCGGGTGCTGCGAGGAGACGAGGCGGTGCTCGCCGTCGCTGGCCCGCTGGTTTTACCGTAACGGTGGGCGATCTTGGTCGAGATGAGCAGGGCCGGGCCGGTGTGTTATTGGTGCCGCTTATCAGGCGCTGGTGATCGACTTAGTAGTCATAACGTGCGCACTGTTTCTGTTTAAACGCCTCCCGCCAGCGGGATAGTTCCTGCTCCGTGCCGAGTAAATCCCCTTGTTTGATGGCTTGTTCCAAGATGTGGATCCGATCGTAGAGCCAGCGGCACTCGGCTGTTGGGTTATCTTTGCTGCTGCTAGCCAGTGGCAATAAACAGAGTCCTAGCCAGAGATATCTCATCCAAACGCGCCTTGTGGTGATGGAGGGGGTTATATGGAGTCTATTTGTGTGCAGGTATCAAGAGCAATAGAGCCCCTGGGTTGCTTGGGGTAAGATGGTGCCGGTCCTGTTTATTTATACAGTCATTTGGATATGCGAAAGATCATTCACATCGACATGGATTGTTTCTATGCCGCGGTCGAGATGCGCGATAACCCAGCGCTACGGGAGGTGCCACTGGCGATAGGGGGCGCAGCTGAGCGGCGTGGGGTGATCTCCACCTGTAACTATGTGGCTCGCCGTTTTGGGGTGCGCTCGGCGATGCCCAGTGGCTTGGCTAAAAAATTGTGTCCGCCTTTGGTGCTGCTGCCTGGGCGGATGGCGCTCTATCAAGAGACGTCCCGTCAACTGAGAGCCATTTTTCTGCGTTATACCGACCTCGTGGAACCCTTATCGTTAGATGAAGCTTATCTTGATGTGACCCAGAGCCGCTGTTGTGGTGGCAGTGCCACCTTGATGGCGGCTGAGATCCGTCATGCCATAGCCAGTGAACTGGGATTGACCGCCTCTGCTGGGGTGGCCCCCAATAAATTTTTGGCGAAGTTAGCCTCCGAGCAACGCAAACCAGATGGTTTGTTTGTGATCAACCCCGACCAAGTGGAGGCGTTTGTTCGTCCACTCCCCCTTGCTAAGTTGCCAGGCATTGGCCGCAAGACCGCCGAACGGCTGGCATCGTTGGGGCTCTATCTATGTGACGATGTCAGAGCGTTGCCACGGGCAGAGTTGATCGCTCGCTTTGGTAAGTTGGGTGAGATGCTAGCCGAACGGATTTGGGGGCTGGATGATCATCCGGTGCAAGCGCAGCGGGTGCGCAAAACCATCGGGGTTGAGACGACCCTCGCCTGTGATCTGCTAGATGAGCAGGCGTGTCGCCAAGTGCTCCGTGACTTGATCCCAGAGCTTGAGCGACGGTTTCTACCCCGCTATGGACGCGAACAACTCATGGGGCAGGGGATCAAACTGAAGTTTGCCGATTTCCAGCAAACCACGGTCTATCGGCGCGGTAGCTATCAACCAGAGCGCTTTCATCTGCTGTTGCACGAAGGATTAGGCAGGATGGCGGATAAACCAATCCGGCTGCTTGGCCTCGTGGTTGGCTTGCCGCAGGAGGGAGAGATCAACCAACTGAGCCTGATGTTGGAACCAGCCGATCTCTCGCCGTTGTCATGAGTACGCGGCTGCTGATGAGTTGGAATCATATAAGTCCTTAATGGGCTGGTTTTTGCGGGAATCAATCATCGCCCTGTCATAAATGACAATTGCCTTGGTTGCGTGCAATTAATTAGAGTGCTACTGCGGTTTGACTCACCGTGTGTTCAATACTCCTGTATCTGTTTTGTCAGTAGCACTGCGTGTTGTGTTTGACATAAGTGTTCTTTAGGTCCCTCTTGAGGGACCATTTTTATGCCAGCTATTCTGCTTTTCTGAACTACCTCATGATTTCTTTCTGCTAGGCCGCTTGGTGTTCCTTAGGGGTTTGGTTATGCTCGCCCAAATAACCGCGAGTGTGAGTCTACCCAGACTAGGGGCTAATCACGACGGTTACCATTGATTAATATGGATATTATCAGGCAGATGGACGGCCCATGAAACTGACTACCCAGCTTGTCTCCTTTATCACCCTGTGTGTCATTGCTGCCATTACGTTGGTATTAGTCGGTGGCGTGTTCAGTTTTCGTGAGTTAGGCATGGAGTTGCAGCAGAAGAAGGTTAACTCCTTGGCTGAGGTGATTGGCAAGCAATTGGAGGCACCTCAAGGGATTGAGGAGATGAATCGCTGGTTGCCGACGTTATTGCGAGCCGCCCATGTCGTTGAACTGGAAGTTCGCCAGGGAAAACGCACCCTATATTTATTTCGTGATGTTCCCGCTGAGCTAGATAAACCCCTACTGCTGCCTTATCGGCTGACCCTGCCTAACCACGATGGAGTCAGTGCTGATTTCAAGTTAGAACGACCTTTCAAAGATGCTGAATATTCTCTCAATGCGATGTCGGGTATTTCACTTGGGGTTTTCATCGCGATATTCGGCCTGTGCTACTCAATCCGTTGGCTGCGCCAGCAGCTAAGGGGGGCGGAGCTACTAGGCGTCCGTGCGCAATTAATCCTCGATGACAAGCTCAGCAAACTCAATCATGACTCTGCCGACGAGTGGCCTGTCGCCGCGAGTCAGGCTCTTGATTATTTGTTGGCTGAATTAGCCGATGCCCGTAAGGAACGCAGCCGTTTTGATAACTTCATTCGTAGCAATGCTTTCGTTGATAAGACGACAGGCATTGGCAATCGTCTGTTTTTTGATAACCGCTTGGAAAATGCCATTATCGAGGCGAGCGTGATGAATGGGGGGATACTACTCATCGATCTCGCCGGTTTGGAAGTCCTTGATAGTGAACAATTTGATCGTATTAGTCCCGAATTGTTGCAAGAAGCGAGTGCCACCATTGGTGCCTTTGTCCGCAAACACAGTGGGGCGCTGCAAGCCCGTTATGCCGGTCAGGTATTCGCGGTACTGTTACCCAACATGTCTGAGAGCGAGATGGTTGATGGCGCCAGCCAACTGCTTAAAAGCTTGCAGCGTTTGCATTGGCCGCCAGCGGCCAATCCTGAAACAGCAGTTTATTTAGGTGCTGTGTGTTACCAAACGCAAGATTCGTTGCTCAAGGTGCAAGAAGAGGCTGAGCTTGCGTTAAAAAGTGCCCGTTTGCAGGGGCATAATGGTTGGTTTCTCTATGAAAAGCAGCTGGATGAAGAATCAATCGGCAAGGGCAGTGTGCGCTGGCGAGCCCTGATCAGCCGGCATATCGAGCAGCGCAGTGTTGCTTTTTATATTCAATCTATTCAGCAGGATCGGGACCACGTTGTGTTGCAGCAAGAGCTCATTACCTATCTGCACGATGAGCAGGGGCGTATGTTGCAAGCTGGGGTTTTTATGCCGATGGCCGAGAAAGTGGGGCTATTGTTACCGCTCGATAGACTGATTGCGGCACAGACCCTGCAATTATTGGGGCAACGAACTGAACAAAGTTGCCCCATCAGCTTGAGCATCAACGTACAGAGTCTGCTCGACACTGAATTTCAGCGCTGGTTGTTTTTCACGCTGTTTCAGTTGCCCCGCAGTACCAATGAACGGCTGGTTCTGCAGTTATCCGAGTCGCAAGTCACCCGCCATTACGAAGCGCTCAAGCGGCCACTGCGCTCCTTGCGAATGCTGGGCTGCCTATTGGCCGTGGATCATGCTGGCCAAGATGTGGTGAGCACCCAATACATCAAGGAGTTCGAGATTAATTTCCTCAAACTTCACCCCAGTCTGGTGCGCGAAATCCATGCTCGTCAGGTTAATCAGATGGCGGTGCGTAGCCTTGTGGGGGGCTGTGCTAACACGCCGACCCGAGTGTTGGCGGTCGGTGTGGAAAGTGGCAATGAGTGGAAGATGTTGCGCCATCTTGGGGTACACGCGGGGCAGGGGCCTTGGTTTGCCGCGCCAGAGAGCGTGGAGATGACGCCGGTCGAGTAAGTCGGTATGGGGGGAGGTTATGCCCCCCTTGTAACAGGGTGGCAGGCTAGATCCGTCCTTGGTGTTGTAACCCCGCCAATCCTTGCAGGCCCCCTGTGTGGATGAAGATGAGCTTGCTCCCCGCTGGGATCTGGCCAGCCTCCAATTCACGAAACAATCCCCACATCGCTTTACCGCTGTAGATCGGCTCCAGTGGAATGCCGGTGCTAGCACTAAAATCTTGCACCCATTGCCACAGTGCGGGACTAAATTTGGCATAACCACCATCATGATGCGCTTGGGCAATGTGCCAGCCTTGCGTTGTGCTGGCGGCGGGGTACAACCGACATACCTCGTTAGCGATAAAGTGAGCGCCTTTCAATACGGCGATAGCGAGAATACGCTCCCGTTCCCGTTTACCCGCGATCATGCCGGCTAATGTGCCACCGCTTGCGCAGGGCAATACCCATATATCAGGGGAAAAGGGCACCTCGTCGATCAGCTCTCTTACTCCTGGAAGTGCGAGGGAGCTGCTGCCACCTTCTGGAATGATAAGAGTGTCAGCAGTCGCGAATTGGCTTAACCAGTCGGCGTTTTGCCGTAGTCGATAACTTGCTCTATCAACAAATTTTAGTGTCATCCCCCAGCGTCTGGCGTCAGTCAGCGTGGGGTTGTCAGCCGAATTGGGTTCACCTCTGATGATCCCTGTGGTGCGAAGACTGCATTGACACCCTGCCGCAGCTAAGGCATGTATATGGTTCGAATAAGCCCCTCCAAATGAGAGTAAGTGTTGTTTCCCCTGTTTTGTGGCGTGTTGTAGATGGTATTTGAGCTTGCGCCATTTGTTGCCGGAAATGGTTGGATGCAGGAGATCATCGCGCTTGCACCAGAGCTGCACGCGATGCTTATCCAACAACGGATGAGAGATGGGTTGCAGCGGGGATGGCAGTACCGAAATCGCATCCGCCAGAGATGATGATAATGAGTTTTTTTTCATTTTGGTGGAGGTTAACATGTTGTTTATGTTAGTGTTCGGTCCCTTTTTTGCAGCCAGTAGCGAGGTCAATGAGGTAGATGTTCAAGCGAACACCCCAGAGCCGTAATGTCGGACTCTTGCTAGCGGCTAACCGGATCGTATTGGCTGCGTCGGGTAATCCCCCCATCTTTGCTGCTCGTTCTGTTGCAGGCTCACAAGAGTGGGCGAGCGCGGTTAGTGAGCTACTTGGCGACCATGGCCTTGCCAAGTCTACGGTGCGAGTTGTGCTCGATGCCACTCTTTATCAACAAATTCAAATAGACAAGCCTGCGGTGCCTGAGACTGAAATGGCCGGTGCATTACCTTGGGCCATCAAAGATTATGTCAGTGAACCAGTCTTACAGCTGGCCATGGATTATGTCGACTTACCGACCCCGCCGGCTGGCCGACCACGGATCAATGTGATCTGCTTGCCCAAGCAGCAGGTGCAGCTGTTGGCGGATGCGGTTAATGGTGTTGCCCAGCTTGCAACCGTGAGCAGTGATGAACTGGCCATGACCGCTCTCTATCCGGCTGACAACATGGTGCGGATGCTGTTGTGGCAGGAGCAAGGGCAGGACCTGCAGCTGCTGGTGTTTTATCAAGGTGGCCTCTGTTTTTCGCGGCAATTGCGTGGTTTTGCCGCGCTTGTGGGTGAGGCCGCGCCGGATAGCACACTGCTGGATGCCTTGGCACTGGAAATCCAACGCTCTCTTGATTACCTCGCCGGTCAGCTTAAGTTGCCAGAACTTGGCCAGATGCAGGTAGCGATCGCCTCTGCTTTCACCGGTACGCTGATTAGCCATATGGAACAGACGTTTGGTTTCGGTGTCTCGGTCATGACCAATAAAGCGGTGACGGCAGGGGTGGAGTACTTATCCGCGTATGCTGCGGCCATCGGGGGCGAAGCGAGATGAAGCGTCAGCTAAACCTCTACAGCGCGGAATATCGACCAAAACGGCAGTGGGCCAGTCTCAATCAAATGGTGCTGGCTTGGAGTGTGGCACTGCTGGGTGTGTTGTTGGTGGGGGGCGGTTATGAGTGGCAGCAACGGCGAGTGAGTCAGGCTTTGGCCCAGACCCAGATCGAATTGGAGAGACAACAGGGGGATGCGCAGCGGCTTGATAGCGCATTAGCGCAACACCAAGCTGATCCCCTTCTGCAGCAGCAGCTGGCCGCCTTAGAAGAGGATGTCGCTGCTAAAAATGAGTTGCTACGGCAACTGAGCTCACTGAGTTTGCAAAAAGACCAAGGCTACGCCGAGTTAATGGCCGATTTAGCCCGTATTCGTAGCCCCCACTTGTCGTTACAGCGCATCGAGATTAATCAAGGTCATATCAATTTATCGGGATTGGCCGATAGCAGCGAGGATGTTCCCGCTTGGGTCAATCGCTTCAAACAGACGCCCTCGTTGGCCGGCAAACAGTTTGGTGAGTTAACGCTCATGCGAGACAAGGAGGGGCAGTTAGTGTTCCAGCTTGGCGCGGTAGCGCGGGAGAAGTCTTGATAAGTTTACCAGCGCGGTGGCGAACATGGAGTCACCACGTCGCGGCCCGATCCGCGCGAGAACGTGGATTAATCCTGCTCAGCGGATTGGTCGTCTTGCTGACCTTAGCTGGATATGGGTGGCTCGATGAGATGAGCATGACGCTCACTCAGCAGCGCCAGGCGTTGCAGAGTACACAGCGAGATGTAGAGATTATCTCGCTTGAAAATCTTGGTAAGCAGGCCCGCCTGCAGCGAGATCCTAATCAAGCGGTGCACGAGCAACTAGTGCGAGTGCAAGGCGAGCAGCAGCGGCTCGATGAAACGCTGAATGCCCAGACCGTTGACCTGATCCCCGCTCACGACATGCCACAAGTCTTAGAGACACTCCTCGCTCGCTCCAGCAAGTTGCATATGTTGGCGTTGCGCTCACTTCCTCCCACCCCTCTGGTGGCGGGAAAACAGCAAGCGAATCTTTACAAACATGGGATACGGCTGCAATTAGAGGGTAGTTATTTTAATATTTATCAATACCTTAAAGCATTGGAAACACTGCCTCGCCACTTTTACTGGCGACAGTTTGATTATCAGGTCAAAGCGCATCCCACCGCTGTGATTGAGATGGAAATCTACACCCTGAGCACCAGTAAGGAGTTTATCCGTGGCTAGATGGCTGCTGTTGTGTGGTTGTTTATTGACGACGTCCGGTTATGCAGAGCACATCGACATGCTGCAAGACCCCACTTGGCCGTTAGAGGGCATTCCGGCTCATGAAAAAAAGAGCAAGCAAGGGCAGGTAGGGTTACCAACACTGCAGAGCATTATCCAAGGTAATGGCGCTGCATTAGCGGTATTGAACGGCCAGCATTACCGCCTTGGCCAGCAAGTCGATGGTTACAAGCTAGTGGCGATCGGTTCCGATAGTGTGGCGTTAGAGAAAGCGGGAAAACGCCATCATGTGACCCTTTTTGCGAGCAAGATCAAAGTCTGAGTCGCTAGCGGCGCCGTTGGTAGCACCGCTTTATCGCGTTAATTGCCAGTCAGGATCTATCTACTACATGAAAAAATACCGTCTCTGCCTGACCACCTGCGCCATCATGGCGGCAGGTTGTACCTCTTATCAGCATCCTGAGCCGACGCAAGCTAAGGACTCGCTGAAACAGGCAATCAATGAACAGCAAAAGCAGATTGCGCCCCTGTCGAGCCTGCCGCGGTCAGTGCAAAGTGAGCTACTCCAGTACAATCGGCCACCCTCACTGGTGAGTACGCCGGAAAAACGGCTGCGGATTGCCGCCCATGATGTGGACGCGGTGGCGTTTTTAGGTTCGTTGTTTAAAGGGTCCCGCTATAGCGTGGCGGTGCATCCGGGGGTATCAGGCCTCATCTCTCTTGAATTGAAAGACGCCACCTTGCCGGACGTGTTGGCGGTGGTGGCAGACATGTATGGTTTTGACGTGCAGCGCAAAGGTGATGTGTTTCATGTTTATCCCTCAGGATTAAGAACAGAAACCATCCCGGTTAACTATCTGATGATGGCTCGTCGCGGCCTCTCTCGAACCTCAGTCAGTACCGGTGGGGTCACCGCAAATAGCAACAACAATAGTAATAACAACTTAAATAACAGTGGTTTAGAAAACAACGCCACCGGCAGTAATGGTGGCAACAACGGTGCCAGTAGCAACAGTGATAACAGCAATGGCACCCAAATTGAGACGGATAGCACCAGTGACTACTGGAGTGAACTGCGTGACTCGTTGCAGATACTGATCGGTAATGGCGATGGCCGCGCCGTTATCACCAGCCCGCAGGCAGGTTTGGTGACCATCCGAGCCTATCCAAAAGAGCTAAAAGCGGTCCGTGAGTTTCTCAGTCAGTCTGAAACCCACCTCAAACGGCAAGTGGTGTTGGAAGCTCGCATCATCGAAGTGGGCCTCAATGAAGGGTATGAGCAAGGCGTAGACTGGAGCGGTCTTTCCGCTAGCTGGGATGGCAACAAGGGGGTGACGGGCGGCGGTTCCTTAGCCAATACCCAGCTCCCCACCACGCCAAACCAGATTTTCACCGCGCTAGCCGGTGGCGCGGGCTTCAAGATCTCTGATGGTAACTTTAATGTGGCGGTTAACCTGCTCAAGACCCAAGGCGATGTGAATACCCTCTCTAGCCCAAGGGTGACCGCCACCAATAACCAAAAAGCAGTGATTAAAGTGGGGACGGACGAATATTTCGTGACCAATGCCTCGACCACCACCATCAGTACCACCAGCGGGGACCGTACCACCCCCAACGTAGAGCTGACCCCTTTCTTCTCTGGGATTGCGCTGGATGTGACCCCGCAGATCGATGAAGAGGGGAAAGTGCTGCTGCATATCCATCCCTCGGTGATTGACACCGAAGAGCAGACCAAAACCATCAAAGTGACCGACAGCGATACCTTGGTGTTGCCGTTGGCGCGAAGCTCGATCCGCGAGTCAGACACGGTGGTGCAGGCCAACAACGGCGACATCATCGTGATTGGTGGCCTGATGAAGACCGATAAGCAAGAGATTGTCAGCAAGGTACCGCTATTGGGAGATATTCCTTGGCTCGGCGAAGCCTTCACCAACCGCCGCGAGAGCACCAAAAAAGTGGAACTGGTGATCATGCTCAAACCGACGGTGGTGGCAAAAGACACTTGGCAAAACGAACTGCAACGTTCGGCGGAGCTGCTCGATAAATGGTATCCGGCTAAAGGATAAACCCATGACGAGCTTGTTTAGTTCACCAGTGAGCCGACCATGAGTGGGACCTGGATGATGCAGGAGGGCAACGGGTGTATTTAAACCACTTTGGTTTACAAGAGGCGCCGTTTGGTCTCACCCCAAATACCAGTTTTTACTATGGTCTGCCCCCTCACGAGGAGGCGCTCCAAGTATTGAACTGGGCGTTGGCACAGGGGGAGGGCTTCATCAAGGTGACCGGTGAAGTGGGCACCGGTAAGACCCTGCTCTGTCGTAAGTTGCTGAGCGAACTGGGTTCTGAAGCCCAGCCGGTGCGGCTGGCTTGGCTGCCTAACCCGCACCTCAGCCCGGACGAGTTGCGGATGGCACTTGCGTTGGAATTAGGCTTGGCGGTGCGCGAGCAAAGTGAGCTGGATCTGACCGATCGCATTCATCGTCATCTGATTGGATTACATCAGCAGGGGAACCGGGTCGTGGTGCTGATCGATGAGGCCCAAGCCTTACCAGACCAGACCCTAGAGGCGATTCGCTTGTTCGGTAATCTCGAAACAGAGTCGTGCAAATTGCTGCAAATCGTCTTGTTCGGTCAACCCGAACTCGATGCCCGATTAGCCAAACCGCACCTGCGTCAGTTGCGCCAGCGGATTGGTTTTTCCTACTGCTTGCGCCCGCTGCGTTTTGATGAGGCTCGGGCTTATTTGGAACACAGGCTACAGGTTTCAGGTTATCGTGGTGCGCCGCTATTCGCTGGTTTGGCGCTGCGGCGGCTGTGGCGCGCTTCACGTGGAATCCCCCGTCTGATCAACATGTTGGCGCAAAAATGCCTGATGCTTGCTTATGGCCAAGGGGTGCGCCAGATCGATCGTTGTCATGTGCGACAGGCCATTCTCGACACCGAAGATACTCGTTATGCCTCCCTCGGGCGCTGGTGGTCACTGCTACTGCTATTGGGGGGCGCCGTGGTCTATGGCGTATGGCGATGAGTGTGATTAATCAGATGCTCAAAGAGCTAGAGCAGCGTCCCCAAGAGACCAGCCGTGCCCGTTATGTGCCGATGGGGCGGCAGTCACCTCGCGGGATGCTGTTATTGGCTCTGAGCGCAGGATTAGTGCTTGGGGTCGCTGGCTGGTCGACGTGGAGCAGCCGACTATCCCCAGAGCCTCAACCCGCTGGTAGTGAGCCGGATCGCCCAGATGCGGTGGCTCGGGTTGTAGCGCCGGTTGCTGCGCGCCCCGTCGCATCGCAACCGGATGCCGATGTGGCGGCCATGTTACCGCTGCTCAGTGATGAGCAAGGGCAGCCAGCGGCTATCCGTGAGCAAGACCCATCGTGGCAGGCGCCAGCATCGGATGCGGCCAACGACATGGCAGAGCGGGTCCCGACCGACGAAGAGTTACAACCTGATCTGTATGCCGAGCTGGCGACCGAGCAGCAGATAACGGCAGCGGTGCCGCAAAAACCGAGCGTGCTGAAGATTGAGACAGTGGAGCTATCGACGCAGGAGCTAGCGGCGCTCGCGGAGCGCAAGGCAGCGGGCGCCATGGCCAAAGGCAACCTGCGTGACGCTCAGGATCACTATTACCAAGTGCTGGCTCATGACCCTCACAACCAAGGCGCCCGCGAGCAGCTAGCGGGGCTGTTATATGGAGAGGGGCGCTTAACCGAGGCACGCCAGCTGTTGGAGGAGGGGCTCAGGCTTACTCCGCAGCAAGCCGATTTTCGCCTGTTGCTGGCTCGGCTGGCGATCAGTGAGGCGCAGTTGCAGCAAGCACTCAGCTGGCTGGCGGGTTATCAGCCCGATCTTGCTAACAACCTCGACTATTACGCCACGTGGGCGGGCCTGAGCCAAGAGTTAGGGCTCAATGCGGAAGCTGCCGCGCTTTACGTCAAATTACTGCGCCAGCAACCAGACCAAGGTCGCTGGTGGCTGGGGTTGGGGGTTGCGGAAGATGGCCAGGGGAATCGGCAACGCGCACTCGATGCCTATCGCAATGCGCAGTTACACGGCAAGTTGGGCGAAGAATCCGCTAATTGGTTGGCACAACGGATTGCCCAGTTAGCACTCTAGCAACTCGCAGGTTCGATGTAGCGAAGTCTCATAGAGTGGAGTGGACATGGTACAACCCAGACTGAAAATGCGGCTTGGCGATCTGCTGGTACAAGAGCAGATCATCTCCGATGCTCAGTTGCAGCTTGCCCTGCAGCAGCAACGTCAGACCAGCCGTAAGCTCGGGGCAACGCTGATCGATCTGGATTTCATTAGCGAAGTACAGTTGCTGCAATTTCTTGCTCATCAGTTGAAGATCCCCTTTTTCGATCTGAACAACCTCATCATTGATGCGGCAGCAGTGACGCTATTGCCTGAAGTGCAAGCCCGTCGCTATCGGGCGTTAGCGGTCAATGTGACCGATAACAACGTGACGGTGGCCATGTCTGACCCCGCAGACTTGAGTGCGCTGGATGCGATTGCCAGCATGCTTAGCCCTAAAAAGATGGTGCTGGCCGTCGCCCGAGAAGGCCAGTTGCTGGATTATTTTGATCGGCTCTATCGCCGGACGCGTGAGATTGAGAACTTCGCCGAGCAGTTACAGGAGGAGTATCAGGATACCGGGTTTGAGCTGGGGTCGAGCAATCTGGCAACCAGCGATGAAGGCGAGGCAACCGTGGCTAAGCTGCTGCGTTCGCTGTTTGAAGATGCCATACAGGTGGGTGCCTCGGACATTCACATCGAGCCGGATGAAAAAGTGCTGCGGATCCGCCAGCGGATCGACGGCCTGTTGCACGAAAATATTTTAAGCGAGGTGCGCATTGCCCAAGCGCTAGTGCTGCGCTTGAAGCTGGTTGCCGAGCTCGATATCTCCGAGAAGCGCTTGCCGCAGGATGGTCGCTTCAACATGAAAGTGCGCGGCCGTGACGTGGATGTGCGGATCTCGACCATGCCGGTACAGCACGGCGAATCGGTCGTGATGCGATTGCTGGATCAATCTACCGGCATCTTATCGTTGAGCGAAACCGGGATGCCGCCGGATATCCTCGCCCGTTTTCGCCGCCAACTGAAACGTCCCCACGGCATGATCTTGGTGACCGGACCAACTGGCAGTGGCAAAACCACCACGTTGTACGGTGCACTCTCTGAACTTAATCAGGCCAGCAACAAGATCATTACGGTAGAAGACCCCGTCGAGTATCGGTTACCCAGAGTGAATCAGGTGCAGGTCAACCCCAAGATTGGCCTCACCTTCTCCCATGTCCTCCGGTCTACCCTGCGCCAGGACCCCGACATCCTCCTCGTGGGGGAAATGCGTGATAGCGAGACCGTCGAGATCGGCTTGCGCGGCGCCATTACTGGCCACCTCGTCCTGACGACCTTGCATACCAACGATGCGGTGACCAGTGCCTTGCGCCTGATTGACATGGGGGCCCCTGGTTATTTGGTGGCCAGTGCGCTGCGAGCGGTGGTGGCTCAGCGCTTGGTCAGGCGGGTCTGTGAGCACTGCGTCGAAGAGCAGGTGCCAGACGAGGGGCAGGCTACTTGGCTTGCCGTGCTGTGCGGGGAGGAGCCTGGCCAACATATCTATCACCGTGGACGGGGCTGCCAGAGCTGTAACTTTACTGGCTATCGCGGCCGCATCGGCATCTATGAGTTATTAGAGCTGGATCAACCGATGATGGACGCCTTGCGCCGCAATGATACCGAGGCCTTTGCGCAGGCGGCTCGTCTGCATCCCCATTATCGACCGTTGGCATTGACCGCCCTCGATTATGCACGGCGAGGGGTGACCTCGGTGGATGAGGTGTTGCGACTGGCTGAGGATCTGGGATAAGCGATGGTAAACTTTGCTTACAAGGGTCGCGATAACAACGGCAATGCGGTGAACGGCGTGGTGGACGCAGCCAGTGAAATGGCGGCTGCCGAGCTATTGATGCGCCGTGGTGTGATCCCGACTCAGCTCACCCCGGGTAAAGTGACGGCACTGGCCACTGACTGGTCGTTGCTGCTGGAGCGGGCGATAACGCTCGATGAGCTGGTTATCTTTAGCCGCCAGATGCATGCCTTGACGCGTGCGGGGATCCCGCTGCTGCGTGCCATCGCTGGGCTGGAAGAGAGTACCCAGAGCAAGCCGCTTAAGCGTGCGCTGCGGATGGTCAATGACGATCTGGGTAACGGGCGTCCGTTGTCTGTCTCGATGCAGGCCCATCCCAAGGTATTTAGCAGTCTCTTTGTCGCGATTATTCACGTGGGCGAGAACACCGGCCAGCTGGAACAGGCCTTTTGGCAACTGGCTAACTATTTCGAGTTGGAGCTGGAGACCCGCAAGCGGATCAAGACTGCCATGCGTTACCCCAGCTTTGTGCTGATCGCCATCGGGATTGCCATGGTGATCCTCAACATCATGGTGATCCCCGTATTTGCCAGCATGTTCGCCAAATTTGGCGTCGAGTTACCCCTAGCAACGCGGATTTTGCTGACAACCTCTGCTCTTTTTATCAACTACTGGTGGTTGCTGCTGGCCATCCTTGGCGCCGCCGTGCTGGGGTGGCGCCATTGGGTGACAACCGTTAAAGGCAAGTTAACTTGGCATCGCTGGCAGCTGAGGTTGCCGATCGTCGGCTCCATTATCGAGCGCTCTCTGTTGGCGCGTTTTGCCCGTAGTTTCTCCATCATGCTCAAGGCCGGTGTGCCGCTGACCAGCGCCTTGTCTTTGGTGGCTGAAGCGGTCAATAACGCCTATATGGCGGGGCAGATCCGCAACATGCGAGGCGGGATCGAGCGGGGCGAAAGTCTGCTGCGCACCGCAGGAGAGAGCGGCCTGTTTAGCGCGCTGGTGATGCAAATGATTGCGGTCGGAGAAGAAACAGGACAGGTCGACGATCTGCTGCGTGAAGTGGCCGAGTACTACGAACGCGAGGTCGATTATGACCTCAAAAGCCTGACCGCTCGTATCGAGCCCATTTTGATCGGGATCGTCGCGATCATGGTGTTGATTTTGGCGCTTGGCATCTTCACCCCAATGTGGGACATGATGAGTGTCGTTAGAGGCAGATAAGCCAGGAGTGGCCGACGCAAAATGAGCATGCAGACAGAGCAAGAAGCACGTTGGTTGGGCGGTTATCGGCAAGTCATCGTGGTGATCTTGTTATTGATCATTACCGTGACCTTGGTGCAGCGCTATCAGCGCTACACCGAAGAGGCGCAGCGTTTGAACTTGAACTTACTCGGTCAGCAATTTGCCGAGCGAGTCCAGCGTTTACATGGATTGTGGCTCGATGAACTGCGGCCCGACACGCTCCATTCTGGTGGTCAAGCTTGGCATTTTGACGCCAGAGGTTGGCCGATCGGGTTGTGGCCATTGGGTTCATCATCGGACAACTGCCGACGGTTGTGGGCCAGTTTGATGGGCGAGTCGGGCGCGCAATTGTCCGAGCTGCTTTTTTTAGCCAGCCCCGACGGGGACGGTTGTGAGGTGGGTTTGCACGATAACTGGCTGATTTATCAATTTTCTGATGGACGTGTGAGTCAAAGAGAAGAATGATATCTATCCCTATGACTATTATGGATTTTTTAACCCAAGCTTGAGCAAAAAACAGGCTGGATGATGGAGGAAGCAAGATGACTGAGCACATAGCACCCACAGCGGTGAGACCCACAGTAAGTACACCGGTGGCCGGCTTCTCCATGATTGAGTTAGTGATCGTGATTGTGATCTTGGGGATTTTGGCGGTGACGGCGTTACCGCGTTTTTTGGATGTGACCAATGAGGCGAAAAAAGCCAGCGTTGAGGGGGTGTCCGGTGGTTTTTCAACCGCAGTGGCGCTGGTGCGGGCGCAGTGGGAAGCGACCGGACGGGCTCAGCAGGACAGCTTAAACACCGTGCTCTACGACGGATCGCGCTTTTATCTGACCACCCCGACGCAGAGCCAGAGCGACAGTGGTGAATTGGCACCAGGCTACCCGATGGATACATCGGCCAGTGGTGATATTGATGTCAACCCGAGCAATCTGAGCGCGCAGCGTTGTTTGAATATTTGGGCGGGATTACTGCAAAACCCACCCAAGGCTACTGCCAACTTTAACGAGGTGCGCGGTAGTGGCAATGACCTGAAGTACTACATCTCTGTCAGCAGTAACGGCTTGAACTCAGTCTGCCGTTATTACTTGGTTAACAGTTTACGCAAAGGCAGCGATGGTATGTATCAGGAGCCGCAAGGTAGTACGAATGCCTTTATGAGTTTCAGTTACCGTCCAGCCTCCGGCCAAGTGACGACCAATATTAATTAACCAAAGGAGAGTGCAATGAAAAAGCAAGCGGGTTTTACCCTGATTGAGTTGGTGATTGTGATCATCATTTTGGGCATTTTGGCCGTTACGGCTGCCCCCAAGTTCTTAAATTTGCAGGATGATGCGAAAAAAGCGGCGGCGGATGGTGTGCTGGCCGCGGTGCAAAGTTCCGCTCAGTTGGTCTACAGCAAGGCCGCGCTGGAAGGGAAGGAACGTGCTCCAAGTGACTCAGTTCTAAGTAGCGATAAGACGTCAATTGCCACGGTGTTTGGCTATCCACAAGCGGCAGATGCGGGTATTAAATTGGCGGTGACGATTGATGGCTCTTGGCGAGGTTCTCCAGTTACACCGGCTACCAAACCCGAGTCATATCAGTTCAGGGCGGATAATGACCTGAAAAAAGGGGCTAAATGTGTGCTCTATACCGAGGCAACGGAGAGTTCGACCGCCACCTCGGTCATCGGTACGCTGGCAGCGGATAATGGCAGCTGCGCCGCGCTTTCTCCTGCTAGCGCTCCGTAAACTTACCCACGCGAGAGTCGAGGCTGTGGCCTCGCTCTCTTTTCCCCCGATGAGATTCCTCATGCCTGTTAACAAAGGCTTTACCTTGATTGAATTGGTGCTAGTGATCCTGCTGCTTGGGATTCTGGCCACCTTTGCCGTGCCCAGATGGCTAGGCAAAGGCGGCGTGGAAATTCAAACCGTGCGTGACGAGCTGCTGACCCGGCTGCGATGGGTGCAGACCCTGAATATGCATGAACCTCCGCACCGCTGCACTCAGTTGGTGATTGATGTTGCGCGGGTTGCCCATATCACCAGCGAGATGAAGGGACTGGAGTGTCCACCACCAGCGGCGATTGCGGATTGGAATGAGCAGCAGCGCACCCGTGGTCGCCTAGTGAGCCTCTCTGATGGTATTACGCTCTCTGTGCCGCAAGGGGGGCCCAGCCCCATGGTTATCCGGTTTGACCGGATGGGCCGCCCCGTTGGTCACTGCAATGGCGGCTGTGAGCTGCTGGTGACGGGGGGGCCGGTGAGCGGCCGGATCAAGATCGAGGCGCAGGGATATATCCATGAGATCCCTTAAGTCAGGTTTCACCCTCATTGAGCTGGTGGTTGGCATTGTGCTACTGGCGATTGCACTCACCAGCATACTGGGGCTGCTGATCAATCAGGCACCACAAGCGGTGGACCCAGTTCAGCAGGTGCGGGCGGCGCAGCTGGCGCAGCGTCTCGCTGGCGAAATACTGCAAAAGTCATTCGATGAGCAGTCCGATCATAACGGTGGACGTTATCGCTGTGGTGAACAGGTTACTGGGGTGGTTATCCCTCCCTGCTCTAGCCGCTATGGCCCCGAGGGGGAGGTAGCGCCTTATGCCTATAACGATGTGGATGATGTTGATACGGCAGGGCAGTGGGTCGATGCCAGCAGCTTGACCCAAACGGCAGCGGGCATTGACCCTGCAGAGTATCGTAACTATCAGGTCAAGATTACCGTGAGCGGCGTTGATTTCAGTGATGGCCAGCTGGGGAGTTGCGCCGTGCCCTGTTCGGTAGGCAAGCGCATCGATCTGCAGGTGCGCTTACCTGATCGCAGCGTATTCGATTTTTCCTTTTATCGAGGCAACTACTGATGGGGGCGGCAACGACTCCGCTGGGCGTTAGCAGGCCCAGAACGATGGGCGTTGGCTATAGCCATGGTTTTACGCTGGTTGAATTGGTGCTGGTGATCGTGCTGCTGGGGATTATGGCGACCTTCAGCAGTCAGTTTATCGCTATCGGTGGCCAAATCTATGGTGATGCCAGCCAGCGTAGCGAGCTGATGAGCGATGCCCGCTTTGCCATGGAGCGGCTTAACCGTGAAGTGCGTGATGCGTTGCCGGGATCGGAGCGCATAGAAACCCTGACCGGTGAGTGGGCTGAGAGCGGCCCGTGCCTGCGCTTTTGGCCCATCAGTACTTCTAGTCGTTACCTGACACTCAACCGCGTTATCGCGGGAAACAGTGGCGCGCTGGAGTTGGTCATGGCAACTCCCACCTCGGCGGTCAATCCTCTGTTGGCTGACGCTGATGCGGTGCGAGTAGGCGATCTGCTGGTGGTGTTCCCAGTGCCCGATAAACAGCGCAGTTCGCTGGTCAACGGTTGTGATTATGGCCGCTGTGTGGCGCAGATCACTGACGTCTTGCCCCCGCAAGCGGGCAGTCAGACCCTGCGCTATCGCAGCAGCGAGCTGCTGGCTGGATTGTCGCCGGGGCAGCGGGTCTATGTTGCTAATCAGCAGGTGCGTTACTGCGTGGAGGGGGAGCGCTTAACTCGCCGTGCCGCCCCCTTGAGTGCCAACTTACCGACCGCCCCCAGTGTGATGGCGCAAGGGCTGCAGGAGGGGCGGTTCTCTCGCGAGCCAACCGCCTTCAATGCTGATGGTGAGCTGGGGGTGCGTTTAGTGTTTTCAGGCAGAGGGGAGTCGGTCACCTTCAACCACAAGATCGGGGTGTTGAATGTTCCCTAATGGTCGGTTGCCGCGGAAAATGCGCGGTAGCGCCCTGATGATTGCGCTGTTCGTCATCGTAGTGATGGCCTTATTAGCCGCAGCCCTTGGTCGGTTGCTCACCGATAGCAGTGAGCAAAATACGGTGGAGGTGCGTAGCCTGCGGGCATTATTGGCGGCCCAAAGTGGCCTTGAAATCAGCCTCTATCGCCTGTTTCCTCGGCGTACCTTAGCGCAACCGCAGCCGCCAGCCCGTTGTGAGACGCTCTTTACCACCGACTTCCCCGGCAATCCCGGCTTGGTTGGCTGTCAGGTACAAGTGCGCTGCGTGATGGCACCGGTGACGTACAACGGGGTGGTCAGTAACGGTTATCGCCTGACCAGTGAAGGGACCTGCAGCATTGGGGTAAGCGACGCTCTGAACCCTGATTTCTCGGTGCAGCGGACTGTGACCGTCGCCGCTTACGATGGAGGTGTGCGATGAAGTGGTTATGGAGCCTGATGTTTCTGTGCAGCCAAGTGTGGGCTTTTGAGCAGATTGATGTGAACGCGATTTTCCCCGAGGTGGTGCAGGGTCATCACGGTGATAGCGATCGAACCTGTAACCAAGTCAGCGCTAATCAGCTCACTCAGTACAACCGCGCCCAGATCAACGGGACCCGAGGTTTACCCCTTAATTTCTGCTCCATCATGCCAGACCCAACCAATGCAAGGCGCTGTGATGATGGTGCGGGCGGCTACAAAATATGTAGCGTCACAGGCAGGGATCTTCGTGGTCTCTCGCTGGTGGGTGACAATCAATTTCCCACCATCACCGCCAACAATAACCTAAATTGCTCAGCGGGCTCGCAAACGGCGGCTAATGCGGCCTATGGCACGGTGACGGTGGATAACTGCACCCTGCCCTTTCCAAGCCGCAGTGAATACCGGATTAAAACCCTGACTGCTCGCAATCGGGCAACCTTGGTGCTGGGGGATGGTGATTACTTTATCGACCGGCTTAACATCGACAGCGTGACGATTCGACTCTCTGGTAGCGGCACAACTCGGATCTTCGTTAACCAGAACGTCACCTTGTTTAACACCGTCAGCATCAATGACAACAACCAAGGCAGCCTAATTTGGGTCAATTATCGCGACATGGTGCTGGATAACCGCACCAGTTTTTATGGCCATCTCTATACCCATGGCCGGCTTAGTATGAATAACAATGCCGCTGTCTACGGCAAGGTCACTGCCGGTTCGTTGCTGATGGATGCCGATGCCACCATCAACAACACGGCACTGCCGCCCATGCTGACCTGTTTCAGAGATGGGTTTGATGAGCCGGTCATTAACCCCGATAACTGGGTGGTGTCGCAGCGTAACAGCAGCGCCTTGCCTTCTATCCAGAATGGGCGGCTGCGGCTGACGCAAAACCAGATTAACCAGTCCACTTCCGCGACCTTTCAGCGCCAATTTCCCGGTGCCAACAACTACTTAACGGTTGAGTTTGATCAATTTGCGTATAAAACAGCAGGCAGCAGTGGCGCTGATGGGATGGCGGTGGTGCTGTCAGACGCTACCATTACCCCCCAGCCGGGGGCATTCGGCGGGCCGTTAGGCTATGGCTTCAAACCCGGGATCAGCGGTTTTGCCGGAGGCTGGTTAGGGGTCGGGATCGATGAGTATGGTAACTACGCCAACGAAGGGGGGGGCGGCAGCCCAGGCTCGCGTCCGCAAGCGGTCTCAATTCGTGGCTCTGGGGCGGGTACTTCCGGCTACAACTATGTGGCAGGCACGCCTCGTAATCTCAATCCCACCGTCGACAGCGGCACCAATAGTAACCGGCCACATCGTTACCGAATCACCGTGGACTCCCGTGTTCAGGGGCGCTCGGTTGCCTTGGTTGAGCGTGATATTGGGGCTGGTTACAGCGCCTTAGTGGGCCCTATCGACATGGCAGCCCAGACAGGTCAGGCCGCGGTGCCGAACAACTTTCTGCTGTCGCTGACCGGCTCGACGGGTTCGGTGACCAACTTTCACGAAATGGATGGGGTGCAAATCTGTGCCCAGCGCTCGACGCCGATAGGTCTGCAGATTGATCACTTTGAGCTATTGCACTCAGGGGGGGCTTTAACCTGTAACCCAGAAGAGGTCACCATTCGAGCATGTGCTAATGCGGATTGCAGCCAATTGATCACCGAGCCAGTGAGTGCAACCTTGAGCCCCGATCCCCCCGCCAACGGCAGCTGGGTGACAGTGCCCGGTATGGGCACCGTCAATAATGGGGTGGTGACATTTACAGGTGGGACTGCCAAGGTCTTGCTGCGCAACAACACAGTGGGGGCCGTGACGATTGGGGTATCAGGGTCAAGCTCCGCCACCAAGCCATTTAGTACCACCCTCTGCCGTGCCGGAACGGGCCCCCTTAGTACGGCCGCGTGCAGCATCAACTTTGCTGATAGCGGTTTTATTTTCGATGTGCCGGATAGCTTCGCCAATCAGCCGCAGACGGTGGCGATCAAAGCGGTCAGAAAAAACGATGTGACCAAGCAGTGTGTGCCGGGATTTGCCAATCAGCGTAAAAGCCTCAAGTTTTGGAGCAGTTACCTGCAGCCCAATAGCAATCCCTATAACAGCAGGATGACCCTTAACAGCACGTCACTGGGCACCAGCTTGGCCAGTGCGACCACGGTGCCGCTGGACTTTGATGGTCAGGGGCAAGCTACGGTGACCATCAATTACCCTGACGCAGGACAGGTTCAGCTTGATGCTCGTTATGAGGGGACGGGCAATGAGGCGGGGTTGCTGATGATGGGGGCCGATCAGTTTGTGGCCCGCCCCGTGGGGCTTTGCCTGACCACCACGGCGGCACAGTGCTCGGCTAACTACGCCAGTTGTCCGGTCTTTCGCAAAGCAGGGGAGCCTTTTACCCTGCAAATTCAGGCCATGGCGTGGCAATCCGCCACGGATAGCGATCTGTGCGTCGGTAATGCACCAACCCCCAATTTTGCCCTCAATAACATCGCGCTAGGCAGCGCCCTCGTGGCACCGACACCGGGGAGTAATGCCGTGGTTGGCACCCAGCGTTATCAGCATGTGGCGGCCAGTAATGGCAGCACTAGCATTAATCAGACGGTGAATGAGGTAGGGGTATTTCAGTTAACGGCGACCCCAGCTGCAAACAGCTATTTCGGTTACACCATTGCGCCCGCTCAGAGCCCCCCTGTCGGGCGCTTTATTCCTGCCGATTTCAGCTTGAACGGGGGCGATGTTGTGCCCGCCTGTGGTGATTTTACCTATATGGATCAGCCATTTGGTATTCGTCTTGATGTGGTGGCTCGCAATATGGCTGGGGCCCAGACCCAGAACTACCATGGGGCGTTCGCCAAGGGGCTTGGCTATATCACCGCCGCTAATAACCAAGATGGTCATTCGCTATCGACTCGGTTGCGTAGTTTGTCAGCACTGCCTTGGCAGATGGGGCGGGCTGCGTTTACCGGTAGCAGCGCGTTTGTGCGTCGTGCCGATACCCAGCAAGATGGCCCCTACCGGTCACTGCTGTTTGGTCTCTATATGCAGGATAACGATGGTAACCGTACCTTGATTGCCAACCCTAATTTCAATGAGGCGGTAGCTGGTAATTGCAGCGGCAGTAGTTGTAACGCGCGGCTCATTGATGCCATCCCGATGGCGACCTATTTCGGGCGGCTGCTCGCAGGCACCGCCGCTGGGCAAGCGGCGGCGCCACTGAAATTAGTGTTGCAGATGCAATATTACGAAGCGGGCAGTTGGCAGTGGCAGCAACAAGATCAATGTACCCGGCTATCCCTTAGCAATCAGGGCATCACCTTTTTGAACCCTAACCAGACCTTTGATGCGGCCAGCCGCGATCTGACTCTGGGGGCGGGGCGTAAAATCAAACTTGGCTTGGAGCCTGTTGCGCCAGGTGCCGACGCGGCGCAGGCCAAAGATGGCGAAATTCTGTTCCAGTTTGCGAGGCCAGACATCGCGGTGCGTATTCCGTACCGGGTTGAGTTAGCGCGCCAGCCCGATGCGCCGCTCTGGCTGTCAGACCCAACCAGTTTGCAAGGGGAGGCCATTTTCGGCACCAGCCGTGGCAATGACCGGATCATCTATCGCCGTGAGGTATGGCAGTAAGAGCGGGGGATTAGATCGATCACCGGTGAGGAGCGCGGGTCGTCGTGGGCTCAGGCTCCTCCCGATGTTAACCAAGACGGGTTAGCGGCCGGACTCGGCAATGACACGGGCGATGATATCGGCCCGCTGGGTCGCCTCTAACTCGCCTAAGGCGATCAGGCCTGCCTTAAAAATCACGTTTTTCGGCAGATTGACATCATCAAGGGTGGTGATGGCTTCGACGTGTAGGCCATTGAGGCGGCTAGCATCGCGCGGGCTCAGATTGACCTGGGTATTCATCACTTGCTTGGCTTTTTTCTTGGCCGGCGCGGCGTTGTTCTTGGTGGATTCTTGGGCGTCATCTTCTGGCAGTTCGTCATCAAAATCGTAAATAGACATAAATCATCCTATTGGGTTGAGAATGGCCTCATTGGCCAACTGAAATAAGCAACACGGCGGCTAATCAGCCCATATCCTCGTTACGGATAAAGGCGCGCCAGGAGCTAAGCACCTGGGCAAAATCGTCCAGCCCGCACAGGGCTAGCTGTTCATCATCGTAGTAGGCGAGATCGTCAAGATCTTCTCCCAGCTCGATGTTGAGGACGTTGGCTTTTACCTCGGCCTCTTCATGGGTCAGCAGCAGGGAGTAGTCACCGCCGAGTAACCGATATTCGAGCCGCGAACGGTTGGAGAGTTGGTCAATGATGGTAAACAGCTCATCGAGCTTCTCTTCATCTTTGCCCACTTCATCGATCAGCCACTGGCCGATGGCCTCATGACCCATGGAAAAGCGGGCGCGATAGCCACCGAACGGATCGCGGCGAAATTCATAATCCATTGCGCACTCCATAGCGGAATAATAAGTCAGCCTAAGCGGGAGCAGGGCGCAGCGTTATTTCTACTCCACGGCTACTCCATGGTGGGGCTCACCTCAGGTAAAGTGGCCTATTCTAGCGATCCCCCTCTCGCTTGTCTTGATGATGTGGCATCTTTGCCCCTGTATCGGCGGTGAGCGGCGGTGGCAGTCACCGATCCCGCTCTTGTTTGGAGATGTTATGCAGTTAAATGAAACCTTGGCGCGCCAGATAGTGAGCCGAGCGATGAAGATTTTGTCGTTCTCGGTCAATGTGATGGATGAGCGAGGGCTGATCATCGCCTCCGGCAATCCAGATCGGCTGCATCAGCGTCACGAAGGTGCGGTGCTGGCGTTGACTGAGAACCGAGTGGTGGAGATCAGTGAGGCGACCGCCCGTGAGCTTAAAGGGGTGCGGCCTGGCATCAACTTGCCGATCGCCTATCAAGGGGTGTTGATCGGGGTGATCGGCATTTCAGGTAACCCCGATGAGGTGCGGGCTTACGCCGAGTTAGTCCGGATGACCGCCGAGCTGATTTTAGAGCAGGCGGCGCTCACCGAGCAGTTGCAATGGGATAAGCGCCACAAAGAGGAGCTGGTGCTGCAGCTTATTCGCGGCGAGGGACGCAGCGATCAGCTGCAACAAGCGGCGCGGTTTCTCGGGCTCGATTTGGCGCAACCACGGGTTGTTGCGGTTTTGGCGCTGGAGGAGAGTGATCCAACCCGCCTGCGGGAGCTCATCTTACAGCTGGAGTATCCGGAGCGGAACAATCTGGTGGCGATCAATGGGTTGGATGAGATTGTGGTGCTCAAACCGGCTCAGCTTAGCGACGGCCTGTGGCAATCCGAGCAGGAGCGCAGCCGGATTAAGCAGCTGCTCGCTCGTATTCCCCACTTCAAGGTACGCATTGCGGTGGGCGATTATTTCGCAGGTATCAGTGGATTGGCGCGATCTTATCAGACCGCGCGCGATACCTTGCGCCGTGGTATGCGGCAGGAACCGCGCAAACAGGTCTATTTCTTTGAAGATTATCGCTTGCCGGTGCTGCTGGGGAGCTTGGCCGACTCTTGGCAGGCCGATCAGTTACGGGCACCGTTGCAGCTGCTGAGTGAACAAGACACAAAGGGAACACTGCAAAAGACCCTGCGCCACTATTTCTTGCAAGATTGTGATCTCCATCGCTGTGCCGAGGCGCTGTTCATTCATCCCAATACCCTGCGTTATCGACTGACCCGGATCGAACAGATAACTGGATTACATTTCAATAAGTTAGATGATAAATTTTTGCTCTATCTCGGACTGAGCCTGAGCCTGTGATTTGTTATTAATAACAAAAAACTGCCATTTTTTAGCTTGTTTTTTGGCATTTAGACCAACGATTTTTTATGCCCTGTGCGCATAATTGCCCCCATCAATCCTGCTGTTTAGGTGTTTATTTTGATTCCTGTTACTGCGCTTGGTGCCCTAGCGGCACTCTCTATTGCTATTTTCCTGATCCTCAAAAAAGTCCCCCCTGCCTATGGCATGATCGTCGGCGCCTTGGCTGGCGGCCTGATTGGCGGGGCGGATTTAACCCAAACCGTCGCCCTGATGATTGGCGGTGCTCAAGGGATCACCACGGCCGTGATGCGGATTTTGGCAGCGGGTGTGTTAGCTGGCGTGCTGATTGAATCAGGGGCTGCCACCACCATCGCTGAGACCATCGTGCGTAAGCTGGGTGAAACGCGGGCCTTGTTGGCGCTGGCGTTGGCGACCTTGATTCTGACCGCGGTGGGGGTGTTTATCGACGTGGCGGTGATCACGGTTGCCCCCATTGCGCTGGCGATTGCCCGTCGGGCTGATCTTTCCAAAGCGGCCATTCTGTTGGCGATGATTGGTGGCGGCAAGGCGGGTAACGTCATGTCTCCCAACCCTAATGCCATTGCGGCAGCTGATGCGTTTCATTTGCCCCTTACCTCGGTGATGGCGGCGGGCATTATCCCCGGTCTATTTGGGCTGGTGATGGCCTATTGGCTGGCCAAACGTCTTAACCATAAAGGCAGCAAGGTGGCGGCGGATGAAGTCGTGAGCGTCGATAGCGCGACACTGCCGAGCTTTGCCGCCGCGATCAGTGCGCCCTTGGTCGCCATCGTGCTGCTGGCATTGCGCCCTGTGGCAGGCATTGTGGTAGACCCGCTGATTGCCCTGCCGCTAGGTGGGCTGGTCGGTGCCCTGATGATGGGCAAATTTGGCAACGTGAACCAATTTGCGGTCTCCGGTTTATCACGCATGGCGCCGGTGGCCATCATGTTGCTGGGGACCGGCACATTAGCGGGCATCATCGCTAATTCGGGGCTCAAGGATGTGCTGATCAGCGCCTTAACCGCCTCTGGCCTGCCCTCCTATCTGTTAGCGCCCATCTCTGGAGCTTTGATGTCGCTGGCGACCGCCTCGACCACCGCTGGGACTGTGGTGGCGTCCAATGTATTTAGCGCCACTTTGATCGAGCTCGGCGTGAGTGCGCTGGCGGGGGCGGCGATGATCCATGCCGGTGCCACCGTGTTTGACCACATGCCGCACGGCTCCTTTTTTCATGCTACTGGCGGCAGCGTGCACATGGGGGTGGGTGAGCGCCTTAAGCTGATCCCCTATGAAACCGCGGTCGGTCTGGTCATTGCCGCCGTCTCTACCCTGATGTTTGGGGTGTTTGGCCTCAGTTAACGGAGTTGCTATGAAAATTGTGATCGCCCCAGATTCATTTAAAGAGAGCTTGAGCGCCATGGCGGTGGCTGATGCCATCGAAGCGGGCTTCAAGCAAGTGTTGCCGGATGCCCACTATGTCAAGTTGCCGATGGCCGATGGTGGCGAGGGCACGGTGCAATCCTTGGTCGATGCCACGGGAGGGCGCATCTTACCGGTGGCGGTCACCGGCCCACTCGGTAACAAGGTTGAGGGTTTTCTTGGTCTACTTGGTGATGGCGAACGTGCGGTGATTGAGATGGCGGCGGCCTCTGGTATTCATCTGGTCGCGCCGGAGCAACGCAATCCGCTGCTTACTTCGAGCATCGGGACCGGCGAGCTGATCTTGGCGGCATTGGATCTGGGCGCTACCCAGCTGATCCTCGGCATTGGCGGCAGTGCCACCAACGATGGCGGGGCGGGCATGATCCAGGCATTAGGGGGCAAACTACTTAAGGCCGATGGCTCTCCCATTGCGCTAGGGGGTGGTGGTTTAAGTGAGCTGGCCTGCATCGACCTGAGTGAACTAGACCCGCGTTTGGCGCGGCTCACCATTGAGGTGGCGTGTGACGTCAATAACCCGCTTTGTGGCCCGCAAGGCGCCTCTGCGGTGTTTGGTCCGCAGAAAGGGGCTACCCCTGAGATGGTGGCGCAGCTGGATGCCAACTTGGCCCACTACGCAGTGTGTATCGAGCATGCGATCGGTAAACAGGTTAAAGATATTGCGGGGGCTGGTGCCGCCGGTGGCATGGGGGCGGCGCTGGTCGGCCTGCTCGGTGCCGAGCTCAAGCCCGGCATCCAGATCGTGATGGATGCGCTGCGACTGGCGGACGAAGTCGCCGATGCAGATCTGGTGATCACCGGCGAGGGGCGTATCGACAGTCAGACGATTCATGGCAAAACGCCGATCGGGGTGGCCCGCTGCGCCAAGCAGTTTGCTAAGCCGGTGATCGGCATTGCCGGTGCCCTGACCGACGATTGTGGCGTGGTGCACCAGCACGGGCTAGATGCAGTGTTTTCGGTGGTCAATGGTGCCATGTCGCTGCCACAAGCGCTGGCCAGTGCCAGTAGCAACCTGCAGCTGACTGCGCGTAATGTAGCCGCGCTCTATCTGTTATCACTCACTCGTCGATAATCTATCCGTGTAGCTAGTTGGCGATGGTGCCGCTAGTCTCTCTCTTGCCGACCCGCTTGGGTCGGCTTTTTTATCGCCAGCAGCAAGCGGCGCTGCGTGGCTGATGGGGTAAATAGCGCTGGCGGCTCGACGATTCGCGCCATGTTGTCGCTCTGTGGCCCCCTTAGCGAGTGGATAGGCGCTGTGAAGCCTGAGCTGAGCAAGGTAGAGCTTGTCAGTGATGGTTTCGACCAGTCTTGTTGGTCAGTGCTGTTTTCACCCGTAATCAGGGCTAGCCGCCAACTTTTTGTTGGCTCAGAGGGGATGGTGATGGTTTGAGCGCTTGCCCATTAGGGTATGCATTGGTAAAGTTAGCGCGTTTTCTGCACCTCCCAATTCTTAGGATTTCCCGTAGCCATGTTCAAAAAGCTCAGAGGCGTCTTTTCCAACGATCTGTCGATCGACTTGGGAACTGCCAACACCCTGATCTACGTAAAAGATCAAGGGATCGTCCTTAACGAACCCTCAGTTGTCGCCATTCGCCAAGAGCGCGGGAACGCCAAATCGGTCGCTGCTGTCGGCCATGCTGCCAAGCAGATGCTGGGGCGTACCCCGGGCAATATCTCTGCTATTCGTCCGATGAAAGATGGCGTGATCGCCGATTTCTACGTGACTGAGAAGATGCTGCAGCACTTCATCAAGCAGGTTCACGACAACAACTATTTTCGCCCCAGCCCCCGTGTGCTGGTGTGTGTGCCGTGCGGTTCCACTCAGGTTGAACGTCGTGCCATTAAAGAGTCTGCATTAGGTGCCGGTGCCCGTGAGGTTTACCTGATCGATGAGCCCATGGCGGCTGCCATCGGGGCCGGTTTGCCGGTCTCCGAAGCGACCGGTTCCATGGTGGTTGATATTGGTGGTGGCACCACCGAGGTGGCGATCATCTCCTTAAACGGTGTGGTCTACTCCCAGTCTGTGCGTATCGGTGGTGACAAGTTCGACGAAGCGATCATCAGCTACGTCCGTCGTAACTACGGCAGCCTGATCGGTGAAGCTACCGCTGAGCGGATCAAGCACGAGATTGGCTCTGCCTACCCAGGTGAAGAAGTGCGCGAGATTGAAGTGCGCGGCCGTAACCTGGCTGAAGGGGTGCCCCGTAGCTTTACCCTTAACTCCAATGAAATTCTCGAAGCGCTGCAAGAGCCGCTCTCTGGGATCGTTTCTGCGGTAATGGTAGCACTGGAGCAGTCTCCGCCGGAGTTGGCCTCTGATATCTCTGAACGAGGCATGGTGTTGACTGGTGGTGGCGCACTGCTCAAAGACATCGACCGTCTGCTGATGGAAGAGACCGGCATTCCAGTGGTAGTTGCTGAAGATCCTCTCACTTGCGTTGCCCGTGGCGGCGGCAAGGCGTTGGAGTTGATCGATATGCACGGTGGCGACCTGTTCCACTACGAATAAGACCCAAAGCCGGCCTGCGTGCCGGCTCTTTTTTGACAACTCATGAAACCCATTTTTGGTCGAGGCCCTTCGCTTCAGTTACGGCTGTTTCTCGCCGTTATTATCTCCATCGCTGCCATCGTCGCGGATTCGCGCTTCGGTGTGTTTACCCATGTCCGCGTTTACCTCAGTTCGTTAGTCAGCCCTCTGCAATATATGGCCAATGCGCCGGGCACCTTGCTGGACACCATGTCGACCCAGGTGCAGACCCGTGCTGATCTCATCGAACAGACCAAGCAGCAGGAGCAGCAGCTGTTCACCTTGCGTTCGCGCTTGCTCAAGCTCGAACATCTGGAGCACGAGAATCAGCGGCTGCGTGAGTTGCTCGGTTCACCGGTGCATCGTGAGTCGCGCAAGATGGTGGCTGAGCTGCTATCGGTCGATTCCGATCCCTTTAGCCATCAGGTGTTGATCAACAAAGGCGCGCTGGATGGGGTTTATAACGGTCAGGCAGTGATCAACGATCAGGGGGTGATTGGTCAGGTGCTCCATGTTGGCTCCACCACCAGTCGAGTGCTGTTGATCACCGATTCCAGCCACGGCATCCCAGTGCGAGTACTGCGCAACGATCTGCGGGCCATTGCCTCTGGCAGTGATGAGCTCGATAAGCTAGAGCTGCGCAACTTGCCGCGTAATACCGATATTCAGGTTGGCGATCTGCTGGTCACCTCCGGTCTGGGTGGCCGCTTCCCTGAGGGCTATCCAGTGGCGACCGTGACCCGTTCCGAATATGTGGAGGGCAAGCCCTTCGCCCAGATTGAGGCCAAGCCGTTGGTGGCGTTAGATCGACTGCGTTATTTGCTGCTGCTGTGGACGGATCGAAAGCCAGAGGTGCACGATGATGATGCGGCCTCTGCGCCAGCCACGCCGACGGTGGGGGTCACGCCCTAAATGTTACACCCAGCCCGTGGCCGATTCTGGATCTGGACATCGATCCTGTTGGCCCTCAGCTTATCTATCTTGCCGCTACCGTTTCAATTTGACACCTTCCGGCCCGATTGGTTAGCCATGGTGCTGATCTATTGGGCCTTAGCGTTGCCCCACCGGACTAACGTTGGAACGGCCTGGGTCGCTGGGTTATTACTCGATGTATTGCTCGGTGGTACCCTCGGCGTGCGGGCGATGGCGATGGCCATTACTGTCTATCTGGCTGCTTTTCAGTTTCAGAAAATCCGTAACTTCTCCCTGTGGCAGCAGGCGTTGATCATTGCTCTGCTCTCGTTGGTGGGCAAAGTGACCATCTTCTGGGCTGAGCACCTGTTTAGCCGTGCCAGCCTCAACTTTGCCTATTTTTGGTCGACCTTGACGACAATGCTGATGTGGCCTTGGATCTTTTTAGTGCTGCGTAAAGTCCGCCACCGTTTCAATATCAGGTAATTATGGCTACCCATCACGACGTACAACTCTATCTTGCCTCCGGTTCACCCCGCCGCCGCGAATTGCTGACCCAGCTAGGTTATCGCTTTGAGCTGCTCAAATTGGATGTACCCGAGCTGCGCGGCGAGAGCGAAAAACCGCAAGATTACGTCTGCCGTCTGGCGCGGGATAAGGCGATGGCCGGTGCTAACGTTGCGCCCGCTGCATTGCCCGTACTGGGAGCGGACACCATCGTAGTGCTGGGCGACCGAGTATTGGAGAAACCCTCCGATCTGCTGGATGCCAAAGATATGTTAGAAGCGCTATCCGGTCAGGTGCATCAAGTGATGACGGCAGTGGCGCTCGCGACGGCCGAGCGTTGCGATGTGCGCTTGGTTACCACCAACGTGGCGTTTCGCAAGTTAGATGACGCTGAGATTGAGGCGTATTGGCAGACTGGCGAGCCTTGCGATAAAGCCGGGGCTTACGGTATTCAAGGGATTGCGGGTAAGTTTGTCAGCCGCATTGAAGGGAGCTATAGCGCGGTGGTTGGACTGCCTCTGCTAGAGACGGATTTGCTGATCAAACACTATCTGGCGCAGCACCAGTAGTAGGGCGCCCGTCGCTGGCTAGCAGCCTAGGTCTCGCGTTATCAGTTTGGTCCCGATGAGGATGAGGTGGCGGGCGGGTGTGGCCCTCCAGGTCATCCTCTCACGTATTTGCCGCCATGCTCGCTGGGCCAATGACGCTGACTCGGGTAGGCTCTAATCATTCAAAACTGCAACAGGCAAGGTCGCTTATGTCGGTAGAACTGCTGGTTAACGTCACCCCTTCGGAAACTCGGGTTGCGCTGGTCGAAAATGGCTTGTTACAGGAAGTGCACGTCGAGCGCCAAGCCAAACGGGGCATTGTGGGCAATATCTACAAGGGCAAGATCAGCAGGGTGCTGCCGGGGATGCAGGCGGCGTTTGTCGATATAGGGATGGACAAAGCGGCGTTCCTGCATGCTTCCGACATCGTGCCGCACACCGAATGTGTGGCGGTGAAAGAGAAGGAGCAGTTCCAAGTCGGCAATATTGCTGAGCTGGTGCGCCAAGGCCAAGACATCATGGTGCAGGTAGTCAAAGATCCGCTGGGTACCAAAGGGGCGAGATTGACGACCGACATCACCCTCCCGTCCCGTTATCTGGTGTTTATGCCGGGCAGTGCCCACGTCGGGGTGTCCCAGCGCATTGAGTCTGAGGCGGAGCGGGAGCGGCTCAAGCGTACCGTGGCCGGTTACGTGGATGAGCTCGGCGGTTACATCATCCGCACCGCTGCCGAAGGGGTGGGGGAGTTGGAGCTGGAGCAAGACGCCGCTTTTTTGAAACGGCTGTGGCGCAAAATTCTCGAACGCAAGCAGAAGTATCCTGCTTGCAAGATCCTCTACGAAGATCCCAGTTTGGCGTTTCGGGTGGTGCGCGATTTTGTGGGCACCGAGCTGGATAAAATCCGGGTTGACTCACGCCAGAGCTTTGATCTGCTCAAACGCTTCACCGAAGAGTACGTGCCTGAGCTGGCCAGCAAGCTGGAGTATTATGCTGGCGAGTCACCGATTTTCGATCTGTATGACGTGGAAAATGAGATCCAGCGGGCGCTGGAGCGTAAGGTGGAGCTCAAATCCGGCGGCTATATCATCATCGACCAGACCGAAGCCATGACCACGGTGGATATCAACACCGGCGCCTTTGTCGGCCATCGTAATCTGGAAGAGACCATCTTTAACACCAACGTCGAGGCGACGGCGGCCATCGCCCGCCATCTGCGGCTGCGCAACCTTGGTGGGATCATCATCATCGACTTCATTGACATGCAGTCAGAAGATCACCGCCGCCGCGTGTTACACAGCCTAGAGCAGGCGCTCTCCAAGGACCGCGCCAAGACCAACGTCAATGGTTTCTCTCAGCTCGGATTGGTGGAGATGACCCGCAAGCGCACCCGTGAGAGCCTAGAGCATGTGCTTTGCTCCGAGTGCCCCGAGTGCAAGGGGCGCGGCCGAGTCAAGACGGTGGAGTCGGTCTGCTTTGAGATCCTGCGGGAGATCATCCGGGTCAACCGCGCCTACGATGCCGATCAATTCACCGTGTATGCCGCCCCCGCCGTTGCTGATTATCTGCGTGGCGAGGAGTCCCATAGCCTAGCGGAGCTGGAAGTGTTTATCGGTAAGCAGGTCAAAGTCGTGAGCGAACCGCTCTGTGGGCAAGAGCAATTTGATGTGGTGATGATGTAATTGGTTTACCGCTGGCTGAGCCGGGGCTGGTTGGCTCTCGGGGTCTTGTTGGTACTGCTGGCTGTGCTGGTCAGCCTGATCCGCGTGGCAGGCCCGCTGCTCAATGAGCATCGGCAGACGCTCATCGCTGCGTTGTTCGCCGATCGTCAGTTGAAGGTGACGGTTGGCGAGCTGGGCTTGGAGTGGACTAACGTCGGCCCCTCGTTAGTACTGCAGCAACTGGAGATTGCGCCGGACTCGAAGCGCTTCTCGGTCCAGCTCGGCAAGGTGTTAGTGCATCTTGATTTCTGGCGTTCGCTCAATGAACTGCGCCCTGTATTTGGCAGGTTACTGCTGCATGATGGCGACATCGCCATCGACCTAAGTCAAGCCAGCTCGGCAGACCCGCAAGATGATCAGCAGCAAGCGCTGCTGAGTTTTTTACTCACCCAGCTCACCAGCTTCGATATTCACGATACTCGCCTTCGTCTGACCACCGCGTTGGGGGAGGTGCGTGCGCTCGATATTGCCCAACTACGCTGGCAAAACCGTGGCAAGCGCCATCAGGGGGTGGGCAAGGCCTACCTTATCAACGGATTGGGGCAGAGCACCTTGGACCTGATCGTCGAGGTCAGTGCGCCCAGTGATCGCTTAGATAGGCTCAAAGGGAGCCTTTATCTTGCCGCCAGAGAGCTGGATATTACCCCTCTGCTGGCACGTACCCACTCTGGTGATCCCAAGGTCAGCGGTCAGCTTGATCTCCAACTCTGGAGTGAGTTTACCAATGGCCAATTATGGAACACCCTACTGACATTTGGCCGTAACACCGTAACCTGGCAAGGCTTACAAGATGGTGAGCCGCACCGACTCAGCCTAGACGGCGGTACGGTGCAGCTGCGTCGGGAGGGGGATAATTGGCAGTTTGCAAGCCATGGGGTCGCCCTAGTTTTTGATGGCCAACCGTGGCTGCGCAGCCACTTGCAGCTTGAACGCAGGGAAGGGCGAATTATCGGGTATCTGCCCGCCCTTGATCTTGGCCAGATCGCTAAATTGAGTCAGCTGGTGTCTGGGATTTATCCTCAGTGGACCCAGATGCTTAAACAGGTGAAACCTGCCGGTCAATTGCAGGATCTGGTGTTACAGGCCGATGGCGACTGGCAAGGGTTGTCACTGCAAGGGCGGCTTAACCGCATCAAACTGCATGGATGGCAGGATGTACCCGGAGTCGACGATCTCAATGGTGAGTTCTGGTTAACCCCAACGGGGGGGAGTGTGCGGCTGGCGCTCGCCCAAGATCGCATCGATCTGGGACGTCACTTTAAGCAGATTATCCCCGTTGAGCAGCTCTCTGCGCGGTTAGATTGGTGGCGTGAGGGGCAAGGCTGGGTCGTTTATGGGCAGGATATCGCACTGGATAACCAAGACCTGCGCTTGGCCAGTCGCTTTCGTCTCGAGCTATTCGAACACCCCTTTCTGGCTCTGACTGGGCGGATTGATGTCAAAAATGCCGGCCACGCCGATCGCTACTTCCCGCTGCAGGCGATGGACAAGGGGTTGGTGGATTACCTGAGCGGCGCCATCAAGGGCGGCAAGGCCACGGGAGCTGACTTGTTGTGGTATGGCGAGTTTAAGGATTTCCCTTATGACCAAGGCGAGGGGATGTTCCAAGTGGCGGTTCCCCTTGAGCAGGCCACCTACCAGTTCTTCCCCGGTTGGCAACCGCTCACCGACTTGCAGATCGACCTGTTGTTTCAAAATGCCAGCCTCGATATGCGTAGCCGTTCCAGCAAACTAGGAAAGGCGCGATCTGATTCAGTGCATGCGTGGATCCCGGCCTTCGCCGCACCGGCGCATCTTTACGTCGATGCCACCGTTGCGGGGGAAGGCAAGGCGATCAGCGATTACTTACAAGACTCACCGCTGGCCAGCTCCGTAGGGCAGGCGCTGCGTGAGGTTGAGGTGCGTGGCCCGCTCCAAGGGCGCGTCAAGCTGGATATTCCGCTCAATGGCCGTGATGAGGTGCAGGCTAGCGGAGAGGCTATTTTTCGCAATAACCGAGTGCGTATCGCGAGCTTAGATTTGCCACTGGATCAGGTCAGCGGTCGGCTTGAATATGACAACCAACAGACCCGTTTTCACCAACTCACTGCGCGTTTGTGGGATCAGCCGTTGACCATTGATTATCAGGGGCGCCAGCACCCTGATCGCTATCAGGTCGACCTGGATTTCAACGGGCAGTGGGACACGCGGCGTCAGCTGCCCGCCATCTCCGCGTTGGGGGTGCTGGCAGGGCGCAGTGACTGGCAAGGTAAGTTAGGGCTCACCTTGCCAAATGAGCAGCCATTTAGTTTCGCGCTGAGCTTGGATTCGTCGCTACAAGGAATGGGGCTGGATTTGCCAGCGCCCTTGACCAAACCACAGGCCAGCACCCTGCCACTGCTGATCAGCGCCCAAGGTGGTGCTGGGCGTAGTGAGATCCGCGCCAGCTTGGGGGCCGAGGTTGGCCTCTACAGCCAGCTCAGCTATGGCGAAGGCGACCCTTACCTTAACCGTGTCCAGCTTGAGGTGGGTCGCCCTAGTGAGCAACAGCGGCGTGATGTGCCCATGCTGGTAGTCATCAATCAGCCGCAGGCCGATGTAGCGGACTGGCTAGCACGTCTAACCCAGTGGTTGCCGCCCCAGCGTGATGTGGCAGAGCCAGCGACGGGTGAGCGCCCGTTGTTGCCCACCGAGTGGTGGGTGGACGGGCAGCTGGCGCGCGCTGATATTGGCAGTGCCATTCTGAACGCCGTGCGCTTTACTGTGGCGCCGGTTAAACAGGCGACCGAGGTGATGATCGACAGCCCTGACGTCATGGGGGTCATTCGTCTGCCACAGCAAGCTAAGCGGCCTATCGACGCTAAATTTGCCCGTATTCATTGGTCAGGCAAGGGCGCTGAACTTAGCCCTGCGCCTGATGTGACCCAAGATAACGCCATCATGGCTGCCATCCCTTGGCTCACCTTTAGCTGTGTCGATTGCCGTTTTGGCCAATTGCCGCTCGGTGAGGTGAAAGGGGAGCTGCTGCCCGGTGCCAATAAGCTCAGCCTCAAGGGGCTGGAGATGCGGCTGGCCGGTAGTCAGCTAACGGGCAGTGTCGATTGGCTAGCTAATGGCAGCCAGATGGAAACCCATGCCCGAGGTAAACTAACCAGTAACAACAGCGAGTTACTGCTCAAGCGGCTTGGCTACACCTCGCCTATCGGCGATGCCCCCGGCTCCTTTGCCTTTGATCTCAATTGGCAGGATGTCCCCTACCGGCCGAGCCTGCCAACGCTGGGGGGCAGTGCCAACTATCAGCTGGAGGCTGGCACGCTGCGGGAGGTCAACGACAAGGGCGCACGGCTGCTCTCCCTGCTCAGTCTCGACTCCTTGCTGCGCAAATTGCGCCTCGATTTTCGCGATGTGTTCGACAAGGGCTTCTATTTCGAATCCATGTCCGCCTCGGCCACCATCAAGCAGGGGCAGGTCAGTAACGATGATTTTTATATGAAGGGGGCGGCGGGTAACTTACGTGGTGAGGGGATGGCCGATCTGGTGCGCTGGCAGCTTGACTATCAGCTTCGTTTTTCGCCGAATTTGGGGGGCACCCTGCCGGTGGTTGCTGCCTTCTCGATTACCCCCGTGACGGGCTTGTATGTGCTGGCGTTGTCTAAATTGCTCGAGCCGGTGGTAGATGTGATCACCCGCATCGATTTTCGGGTATCAGGTCCCATTGATGCGCCAAAACTGGTGGAAGCAGGGCGAGATCGGGCCCGTATCAAGCTCAACCAGCAACAGAAAAAGGCGGTCGATGCGGTAGCTCCCAGCTTGCCGAAACAAGAGACCACCCCCTTTTTGCTCAAGCCGCTCACGCCAGATCAACCGGTTCATTGATGACAGGTTGCATCCTGTTTAGCGCAAGGAGTCAGTCATGTGGTTAGCCGCAATACAACTGGTATCAGGCCGTTACTGGCAGGATAACCGAGATCAGATTGCCGCCGAGCTGGCGGCCTTGCCAGAAGAGCGGCCAATGCTGGTGCTGCTACCGGAGAACTTTGCCCTGTTTGGTGAACGGCAGGGTTATCTAGATGGTGCCGAGCCGATCGGCCCCGATCTGAGCGGAGCAGCGCCGATCCAGCAGCAACTTGCCGAGTGGGCCCGCGATTACGGCATCTGGCTGGTGGCGGGGGCTATGCCTACCACCATCGCCGGTTCCGAACATGTCCATACCAGTTCGCTGGTGTTTGACCCCAGCGGCGAGCGCAGGGGCCACTACCACAAGATCCACCTGTTCGACGTGGATGTGGCGGATAATCACGGTCGCTATCGGGAGTCGGAGACCTTCAGGGCGGGGGAGGCTCCTGTGCTGGTGGACTCCCCCTTTGGTCCCCTCGGCCTCTCGATCTGTTATGATTTGCGCTTTCCTGAGCTCTACCGTCAGCTGGCTCGGGCTGGTGCGCGGGTATTACTGGTGCCTGCCGCCTTTACCGCCGTGACCGGCGAGGCGCACTGGGAACCGCTGCTGCGGGCTCGCGCCATCGAAAACCAGTGTTATGTGGTGGCTGCCAATCAGGGTGGCACTCACGAAACGGGGCGCCAGACCTGGGGCCACAGCATGGTAATCGACCCTTGGGGGCGGGTGCTGGCTTGCCGAGAGTCCGGAAAGGGCACGGTGCTAGCGCAGATGGAGCCTGAATTTATCGACGAATTGAAACGCACCATGCCCGTGCTGATCCATGCCCGTTTGCTCTGATGGTGTGGTGAAAAATTGAAACGCAGCCGTTTGCCCGTGCTGACCCATGCCCGTTTGCTCTGATGGTGTGGTGAAAAATTGAAACGCAGCCGTTTGCCCGTGCTGACCCATGCCCGTTTGTTGTGATGGTGTGGTTTGTTGCCAACCCGTCGGCAAGACGATTTAAAACAGCTCGTTACGAGAGTGGAGAAGAAGATTGAGTCTATTGAGCCAGGTTAGTGCCTCTTTGTTGGCCCCGAATGACCTTGATGAAGGGCGCTTGCAGCAACTGCTCGGCAGCCTGTTGAGCCATCAGGTGGAGTTCGGCGATCTCTATTTCCAGCGCAGCTGGCATGAGTCCTGGATGCTGGAAGATGGCATCGTCAAGGATGGCAGCTACAACATCGATCAGGGGGTCGGAGTGCGCGCCGTCAGCGGCGAGAAGACCGGTTTTGCCTACTCCGATGAGCTGAGCCTGCTGGCCCTGCAACAGTCGGTGACCGCCGCTCGCGGCATCGCCGCTGCTGGGGCGCAGGGCAAGGTGAAGGCGTGGGCGAGAACCTCTGCCAACTTGCTCTATCCGGCCATTGACCCGCTGCAGACCCTCGACAAGCAGCAGAAGATCGCCCTGCTGGAGCAGATGGATAAGTTCGCCAGAAGTCTGGACCCCGCCATCAATCAAGTGATGGCCTCTATCAGCGGTGTTTACGAAGAGATACTGGTGGCCGCCACTGATGGCACCTTGGCCGCCGATGTACGTCCGCTGGTACGCCTGTCAGTGACCGTGATCGCCGAGCAGGGCGATCGCCGTGAGCGTGGCAGTGCTGGGGGCGGTGGCCGCTGTGGTTACGACTATTTTCTCGAACTGGATGGGCTAGAGAGCCGTGCGTTTGGCTATGTCCGTGAAGCGGTACGTCAGGCGCTAGTCAATCTGGAAGCCATCGATGCGCCAGCTGGCACCATGCCGGTGGTGCTTGGTGCTGGCTGGCCCGGCGTGCTGCTACACGAGGCGGTGGGCCACGGTCTGGAGGGGGACTTCAACCGCAAGGGATCGTCCGCGTTTGCCGGTCGCATCGGCGAGCAGGTGGCCTCCAAGCATTGCACCATCGTCGATGACGGCACCTTGATGGGCCTACGTGGATCTGTCTCCATTGATGATGAGGGGACGCCGGGTGGTTACAACGTGCTGATCGAGAACGGCATCCTCAAGGGCTATCTGCAGGACAAACAGAATGCCCGCCTGATGGGGGTGCCGCTGACCGGTAATGGCCGCCGTGAATCTTACGCCGCCCTACCGATGCCGCGCATGACTAACACCTACATGCTGGCAGGCCAGTACGATCCGGCCGAGATCATCGCCTCGGTCAAGAAAGGGATCTACGCCCCTAACTTCGGCGGCGGCCAGGTGGACATCACCTCCGGTAAGTTTGTTTTTTCCGCCTCCGAGGCTTACCTCATCGAGGATGGCAAGATCACCGCCCCCATCAAAGGAGCGACCCTTATTGGCAACGGCCCTGAGGCGATGAGTCAGGTGTCAATGGTGGGCCATGACTTGGCACTGGATAAGGGGGTTGGCATCTGCGGCAAGGAGGGCCAGAGCGTGCCGGTCGGGGTGGGTCAGCCTACCCTCAAATTGGATCAGCTCACCGTGGGTGGCACCCAGTAAGGGGCCGAATCATCAGCAGTAGAGAGAAGCCATGCTTACCCTGTCGAAAATAACCAATATCAGGAGCCAGCTCTCCCCCAGCGAGCTCAAGATTGCCGATTACATCCTTGCCAGCCCTGAGCTGGTGACACGTTTCTCGTCGCAAGAGCTGGCTTTGCAAGCGGATGTTAGCCAGTCGAGCATCGTTAAGTTCACCCAGAAAATTGGCTTTAAAGGCTTCACCGCCTTTAAGTTAGCAATCAGCGAAGATCTGGGGCGCAAGCATGCTATCAAGACCGACACTGTCGGCGAGCTCTATAACGGGATCGGGCGTGACGACGATCTGGAAACCATGGCCAAGAAGCTGGCACAAGAGAAGATCAACTCGTTGATTGAAACCACTCAAGCCTTGGATTATCGCTTGCTGGCACAGATCATTGAACGCCTAGATCAGGCGACGCGTGTACAGCTGGTCGGTATTGGAGGCTCTGCGCTGACGGCCAATGACCTGTACTATAAGCTGCTAAAAATCGGCGTGACCACCCTATTTGCCCAAGATAGCCATGCTCAGATCTCCATCGCTGAAACCTTAGGGCCCAATGATGTGCAGCTCGTGCTCTCCTATTCCGGCATGAGTCGTGATGTGTTGGTTGCAGCGGAGCTGGCCAAAAAGAAGGGCGCCACCTTGATTGCGGCCACCTCTTTTCGGCAGAGTCCGTTACGGCAGATGGCGGATATGGTGCTAGACACGGTGGCAGAGGAGAACGAACTGCGGATCTCCTCGATCTCTTCACGTACCGCCCAAAATGCCATCACTGATATGCTGTTTCTTGGCTTGGTGCAGCGCCGTGATGAGCAGGCGTGGACATTGATTAACGGTACGCGGGGAGCCATTGAGCGGCTTAATAACCAGTAGTCAATAATCAGCAGTAATGTGCCGTAATTTGTGAGCAAAACCACCTTGGGGTGCCAAGGTGGTTTTTTATTGGGGCCTTATAGATCAAGGGCCCAGCGGATAAAGGCTTTACGTCTTGCCTCATCGGCCGCCAAATAGAGTCGGCGCAACTCGGCATCGGCTTGTTCGACACTCATGGCGGGCGCTTGAACTGCGGGTTCCTCAGTGGCTACGCGCGGTGGGGTTGCGGATGGCTGCTGCCGAGTGACGGTAGGAGGCGTTAGATTGCTGGGGGCCGGTGCCTGATAGCTGGCCAGCAGCGCCTGATAATCGGTGCGAAGCGTATCTTGATTACGAGGGAGCACCTGTTGGGTTAATGGCTGTGCTGAACCGTCCATATTCGTTAGCAACAGGGTTGGCTGCACAGCAAATTGACGAATGGCTGGGGCGGTTGCCAACGCCGGGGTCACCAGCCGCAAAGTGCCTTGGGCAGGCGCCTTGATGGTCACCAAGAGGGGGGCTGAGGTAATGCGGCCGGGGCTTTCATTGGTGGAGTTGGGATCGCTGGGGCTGTCAAAGCGTACCAGCAGTTTGGTTTCGCCCGCAGGAAGGTCAAGGACACGAGAGAACGCTGAGGGCTTGCCTTGGGATGAGGCCAGCAAGGTCAGGTTATCGGCTAACTCCAATTGCGCGGCTTGGCTTGGCAAGCTCAGTAACAGAGTTAGCAGAGGGTAATAAAAAGAGAGGCGGGGCATAAGTGGGCTCCATGAAAATGCCGGCCTACAGGCCGGCAATATAATTAGAAATCGTAACGCAGACCGAGATGATAAATATCATCGTCATTGCTGTGGCCAAAGGTATTTTGACCGGCACTGCCATCACGACCATTTCGAATAACATAAGTAGTATAAATGGATGAGAATGGCGTTAATTTATACTGCAGTTCGAACAGATAATCACGTAGTGCCATATCGCCACCGCCATCATTTTCTAGATGACGATAGCCGACTCGGGTTGTAAAGTACGAGTTAATATTATAAGTCACGTTACTTTCTAATACGTCATCACGGCTGCTTTCTTCATCAGCATATGAAACACTATCGCTGGAATAAAGCGCGCCAATAATAAAGTCCCCAACGTAATAACGAGCACCTGCACCACCGAAGCGATATTTTTGGGCGTCGTTATTAATTATACTACCTTCTTGATGGTCGGCCATGGTTTGTTGATAAGCCACTACTGGCACCAAGCGGCCCATCTCTGCGAAATCAAAGGTATAACTTAACAGTGTGTTATAGCCATAATCCAAATCTGAGCTGCCATTACCTAAAATATAGGCAGTAGAAAACTCAATATTATTAAAGATATTACTGTATTGAATAGTGGCATCTTGCCGTACAATTTGAACTGCAGTCGGATCGACACGGCTAGCTTGACGACCAGTGATAAACGATGCAGCAGCAAAAATATCGGCCACATCGGTCATGGAGATCAAACCGGAAGAGACACGGCCAAAGGTGACTTTGCCTAACTCGTTGCCATCGATACCTACCCATACATAGCGAGCAACCAAGTTGTCACCACGTTCGACCAAGTTACCATTGCTGTCTCGGCGCAGACTATTGGCGTATTCAGCGGCATTGACTTGATACTGTGCCAAGCCAATCAGTGAGAATTGGTTATCAATTTTCTGACGACCTTTGACCCCAATGCGAGCGTCAAAAGAACCTTTTATATCATCAGTTGTACGATTATTAAAATCAGCCCCCAGTCGGCCAATTACTGCCAAATCGGAGCCATCGTTATCTGTATATACCACGGCAGCATCAGCACCAAGTGAGAGTGCCGCCATCGATATTAAGAGGCTGATTGCAGTTTTATTCATGATTTTATCCTCTGTTAGCTATTTTTAGTTATTAAAATGTAAAGACATCAACCTAACGGAGCTGCCTTATATCATGGAAAATCTTTTGTTTTTATGTAAAAAAAGTATATCCAGCTTATTAAGTTTGTTGTCAAAATCTAGAGCGGGACTTAATAAAGTGATACGTCACTTCAATCCGCTGCTTTAACTAGGTAATTAAGTTCTTAACATTGATATGTTATTTATCATGAAATAAGCTCCCCGTAAGATAATAATGAGTCTGTTTGCTGGTGGCTTATTCTAATAAGTAGCCAAATGACTAGCTGTTATTAGTAAATATCTGCGTTGCGGATAGTATTGCCCTCAATCTGCACTGAACGCATTATTGATAATATTAGTAATGAACCTCGGTGGATAATATATGGTGAGTGAGCTGCGATCCTATAAGCGCTATTTAACTTGCCGCGTTGGCCTGACGTAGTGCTCGACATCCTCAGGCACGCTGCACGTTGCGGCCGCTAGGCGCTATGTATGACCACATTGACGGCGCCAATGAGGCCTACCGCAACAGGTTCTTACTCACCACATATTGAGTCCGCCGCGACACCTGCAAGCTAGTTGCCGTGATGTGGCGGCGAAGCTAAGCCATAACTTACGACCTTATTGCAGATCCACGCCTTTGCAGCCAAACATCAGGGTAAACAGGTAACCACCGATATAGGCCGTAACTAGGCCCGCTGCGTAGACCATCATGCCTGGGAAGATACCGTCAGCAGAGGTCATCAGCGGCAGGGCCACGATACCGGAGGGACCAAACACCGTGTTTAAGCCAACCGGTAAGCCCAGCCAAGAGATCAGGCCCACTAAAAATCCACCCAAGGCACCACCACAACAGGCGGTAATGAAAGGTTTGACCCGTGGCAGGGTGACCCCATAAATCAGTGGCTCACCGACCCCCAAAATACCCGGAATAATGGTGCCCTTTACTTGAGTACGGAGCAGTGAGTCTTTACCTGCTTTGACGTAGAGCGCGAGCGCCGCCCCGACTTGACCGGCACCTGCCATGGCAAGAATGGGGAATAGCGAGTTAAAGCCTTGGGCATCCATCAGGGCGAAATAGACAGGGACGAAGCCTTGGTGAATCCCAAATACGACCGAAATAAGGAACAGGCCTGCCAGAATCGCTGTACCAAACGGGTTGCCATTGAGGTTGATAAACAGCCATGACATGCCGTTATAGAGCTGTACCCCGATCGGCATGATCAAGACGAACGTCACCGCTCCCATGATCAGCAGGGTAATGCAAGAGGTCAGGATCATATCCAGACTATCTGGCATAAACCGACGCACCTGCCGCTCAACCGAGGCGCCAATAATACAGGCGATCAAGACCCCAATAATGTTGCCGCGCGGATCGATTTGATAACCGAAGAAGTTGGTGATCCCTGAGTAGATCCCAGTGGTTGCTTGTGGGTCATAGCCCATGACAAACAAAGAGGCGAGAATGGCGCCATTGACGCCAGAACCGCCAAAGGCTTTCTGGGCGTTGTAGCCAATCAGGATACTCAAGAAGCTAAACATGCCCTTACTAAATAACTTCATGTAACCGACCAGCTCAGTCAGTAAGCCCCCAGCCATGCTGGCGTCTTTGAGCAAGGTCTGTTCAATCAGGGTGGCGCAACCGAGCAGTAATCCGGCAGCAATAAAGCCTGGGATCAGCGGAGTGAAGATGGTGGCGAACTTGGTCAGAAAGCGGTGTGCTGCACTGGTTTGCTTCTGTTTCATGGCCTGCTTTTGGGCCGCAGCAATGTCGCGTAGATCGTCAGATTGCGTCGGTTGTGGCTGAGCTTGGCCACTTACCCCCGCGCTGAGCATGGCATTCATCATCTCGCAGGCGGTCTGTGCTTTGCCTGGGCCTAGCACGATCTGGAACTGGTCATCACTTTCAATGACGCCCAGTACCCCAGCAATACGCTTGATGTTATCGCGATCGGCTTGTCCGCTGTTGGCCAAGCTCAGTCGTAACCGTGTCATGCAGTGGCCACATTGGGTGATGTTATCCGGGCCACCAATGGCCTGAATGATCTGGCCAATCATGGTGTCAGTAATTTTTGCCATAAAGAATCCAGTCTGTGTGATATCTGGGGGCCATTGCCCCCTTGTTGTTAGCGGATTGCTGTTATCAGCAACCTTGTTGTGAGTCGATCAACGCGCCGCTGGGCTAATGAAGCCACCGTTATTGTGCAAGCGCTCCCGTGCCTCGCTAGCCGAAATATTGGCCAGGATCATCACGATGGCGGTCTTGCAGTGATTGTTGGCGGCCGCCAATGCCTGTTCTGCGGTCGTGCGGTCACATTCGGTAGCTTCCATCACGATCCGCTTTTGGCGCTCAACCAGTTTGGCGTTGGTGGCCTCTACATCGACCATCAGGTTGCCGTAGACCTTACCCGTGCGGATCATCGCGCCGGTTGAGAGCATATTGAGGATCAGCTTCTGGGCTGTCCCTGCCTTCATCCGTGATGAGCCGGTCACGACTTCAGGCCCAACCACCGCCACCATGGCGATATCAGCAGCCTGAGCCAGCGGGCTATTTGGGTTACAACTGATGCTAAATACGCTGGCACCTTGGGATTTGGCATAGGCCATCGCCCCTAGCACGTACGGCGTGCGGCCGCTTGCGGCGATGCCTACCAGCACGTCATTGGCATTGAAATCGATGTTTTTCAAATCGTTAACCCCAAACTCCACACTATCTTCGGCATTTTCTACCGCTTGTAAGATGGCTTTGTGGCCGCCGGCAATCAGGCCCACGACTTGACCCGCAGGTACACCGTAGGTAGGGGGACATTCACTGGCATCGAGAATACCGAGTCGCCCTGAGGTGCCTGCACCGATGTAGACTAAACGGCCTCCTTTGTTAAAGGCGGCGGCGATGATATCCACTGCGCGGGCAATTTCTGGTAATAGTTGGCCAACGGCTAGCGCTACTCGTTGATCTTCTTGATTAATCACTCGCAGCATGGCCAAGGTAGAGAGCTGATCGATCTCTGCACTGGCGGGGTTGCGGGTTTCGGTAATCATGCTTGATAGGTCAATGGCCATCGTTTCCTCTACTACGTCGGTTGGTTGCCATGTCCGGGCAAAAAAACATCCTTCCTGATGATAGAAGCATGTTCGATTTTAGATTTTCATTATGAGATATGCGTCGCATAATTAATTATTCCATCATACATTAATAATAAATTCTGAAAATTCCTACACGACGAGGTGAGCAAGAAGGATGGCTCTTTGCGACAGAGTGAGTGCCGACCTTCTGCATCTCGCTCGACTCATCCCGTGGGTCACTCATATTGCTCCGGTTATATAATGAGCCGGAGCGGACAAATCCGAGGCAGGCCGCTGCAGCATCGCGGGCAGGGCAACGGAGGGTTTGCAGCTTGCTGAGCGGAGGGGCAATAGGTGCAGTTTTGCTTAAGCAGGTGTACCCTGCGCGCAGGTATTTGGTCACCCAGAGTAAGAGTAAATTATCCCATGCTTGATCCTGCTCGCCGCCAGATGTTGGCCCGTATGGGAATTCAACGTTGGCAACTGCGCCCCTCTGACAAGCTGATGGCACAACATCACAGCGTTCCAGCAAACGGTAAACTCTGGTTAGTTGCCGCCAGCCTGCCTCCTGCACCTTTGCTGGTCGATATTTGTCAGTGGCTTGGCATCCGGCCAGAGGAGGTTGCCCTGCTCACTGAACCGCCAGCTCCGCAGCGGTTACAAGGTACCACCTTGCCTCTGCTCTGGCTGACCAGTGCTGACCCTCGTTGGCCGATGGCGCTGGTGTGTCCGCTCAATCCTGATGCTGGACAAAAGCGGGCACTCTGGCAGCAGCTACGACAGTGCTCTGTCAGCTGAACTAGATGAGCGCCAAGCATTATCTCGTTACATTCGGTGTTGCTGCGGTGCGAGGATGCAATTAAGGAGCCCTGTTAGTAGGGCAACCCCAACGGCTTATGGTCATGCCAGTTGCCACGTTTATTACTATCTGGAGCCCTGATGATTGAGTTTTGTCCGTTACTGGCCACCGATTTTGAGCGGATCTATCCCATCGAGCAGGCTGCTCACCTTGAGCCATGGAGCCCTGCCAATCTGCTCTCCTGTTTTGGGCCACGCTATCTCAACGGCTTAATGTTGCATGATGGCCAGCCTGCCGGATTCTATATCTCAGATCTGGTGGCAGGAGACAGCTCCTTGATGAACATCTGTGTACTGCCTGCTTTGCAAGGCAAGGGGCTGGGGTGGGCGCTCTTGCAGGAGTACTTGGCGCGTAGTAAAGCCAACCGTGCAGAGGCTTGGTTTCTTGAAGTTCGCGCCAGTAATCACAAGGCGATTCGGTTATACGAGCGGGCTGGCTTTGCTGAGTATTGCCGCCGAGACGGCTACTACGGTACGGGTAACGCGCGGGAAGATGCGATCTTGATGTCACGCTTGTTTGATCTTGATTAAGAGTGCTCCCTGCCCAGAGCAGGGCTCCTGCCATTCACCCCCTTTGCTCCTTCTCTTTTTAAGATAGTGGCGGCTATCCGTTGTCAATTAACGAGTATCGCGCCTTGTAGCCGTGCGTTTTTCACCTTTTTGCCGGTTTTATGACCTAGGACAAATGGCGAACAGTTGTAAGCTGTAATATTGACGTTTAAACTCTGGCCCCAATTTTATGGCCCTATTGGGCGAACAACTGTAATGAAAGGATATGTAACGGATGCCTAAGCTTCATCTGGTTCAATTGATGCGCGAGCGCATTGCGCAGCTTGGCAATAAGGCCGCCTTGCGGGTACAGCAGGATGGTCAGTGGCGCGCCATTGGTTGGCGCACCCTGGGCCAAGCCATGGACTACTGTGCCCAGGCGCTGATCCGCGCTGGTCACCAGCCCACCGAAATGGTCGGTATCTATTCGCGCAACATGCCAGAGTGGACCCAGGCCGATCTCGGCATCCTTGCCGCTCGCGGCGTCAGCGTCCCCATCTACCCCACCAGCACCTTAGATCAGCTGCGCTATATCGTGCGCGATGCCAATATCGGTCTACTGTTTGTCGGCGAACAGCCCCAGTTCGATCAAGCGTTGCAACTGATCGCAAGCGGTGAGATCCGCCAGATTGTCGTACTCGATAGTGATGTCGATCTGCGTGGGTGCCCGCAGGCGAGCCACTTCCGGGAATTTTTGGTCTCTGGCAATCATCAGTCCAGTGAACAGGCGCTGCGGCTACGCGAAAGCCAGTATCAGATGGATGACCTGCTGACCCTGATCTACACCTCCGGCACGACCGGGGAGCCTAAAGGGGTGATGCTTGATTACGCCAATATCGCCGCTTGCTTTGAGATGCACAACCAGCGCCTCGACCTGAATGAGCAAGATCGCTCGCTGTGCATGTTGCCACTGAGTCACGTATTTGAGCGCGTCTGGACCTACTACGTGCTCTATTGCGGCGCCGAGAACGTCTACATCCGTGATCCGCAACAGGTGATGGAAGTGATAGGTGAGGTGCAGCCCACCGTGATGTGCGCTGTACCTCGTCTTTACGAGAAGGCGTACTCGATGATCCAAGCCAAAGTGGCACAAGCACCGGCACTGCGTCGCGTGCTGTTTGGTTGGGCTACCCGAGTTGGTAAACAGCTGGTTGCCATCCGGCAGGCGGGCAAATCTGCCTCGCCATTGCTCTACGGCCAGCTATGGCTGGCCGAGCGGCTGGTGTTTCGCAAGTTGCGGGCCCGCTTCGGCGGCCGTACCCGGTTCCTGCCGGTTGCGGGGGCCCGTTTGGCAGATGATGTGAACCTCTTCTTCCAAGCGATGGGGCTTAACCTGAAATATGGTTACGGCATGACCGAGACTACCGCTACCGTCTGCTGCTATGAAGATTGCCAGTTCAAGTTGGGCTCCATTGGCAAGGTGCTCAGCGGTATTGATGTCAAACTGGGTGAAAACAATGAGTTACTGGTGCGTTCTCCCACCGTGATGCGCGGTTATTACAATAAGCCGCAAGCCACTGCGGAGGTGATGACGGCCGATGGTTTTCTGCGTACCGGCGATGCAGCTGAGCTCGACGGCGAAGGTAACATCTACTTTACTGAGCGCCTCAAGGAGCTGATGAAGACCTCCAATGGCAAGTATGTCGCGCCGCAACTGGTGGAAGGGACCCTGGGTAAAGATCGCTTCATTGAGCAGATCGCCATTGTTGCTGATGCCCGTCACTTCGTATCGGCACTGATCGTGCCCTGTTTTACGTCGTTGGAAGAGTATGCCCGCTCCATCAACCTGCAGTACCAGTGCAAGAGCGAATTGCTACGCCACTCTCGGGTGATGGAGTTTTTCGAATCGCGCATTACTGAACTGCAACAAGAGCTCGCCAAGTTTGAACAGGTGAAGAAATTCACACTGCTGCCGCGTGCTTTTTCGATGGAGCTGGGCGAAATCACCCCCACCATGAAGCTACGGCGCAAGATCATCGAGACCCAATATCACGATGAGATAGAGGCGATGTATAACCACGTTTAAGGGACACACCTGAGGTAAAACCAGCTCTAAGATCGAAACAATGCCGCCCGCTTACCATGCGGGCGGCATTGTTCTACCGCTCGTTTTACCAGTAATTTTCTGCACTGATATTGCCCGGTACCCGCCGCAGATTCTTGGTCAGTCCTAGCGCCAGCAAGGTCTGCTGAGTCTCTTTCACCATCTCCGGATTGCCGCAGAGCAGCACCTGACTCTGCTCGGGCGAAAAGGCGAGCCCCACCCGCTGCTGCAACAGGCCTGCTGCGATGGCTGCGGGGATCCGTCCTGCCATCGTATCGGGCCAGGGCTCGCGGCTGACAAAGGGCACATAGCGAAAGCGCTCGCCATATTGCGCAGCAAAGCTAGCGATAAGCGGCTGATAACTGAGCTCTTCGCCTTTGCGCACCCCGTGCACCAGCACCAGATTGTCGAAACGATGGAAGGCTTCGCCATCGGCCAGCATGGAGAGGAATGGGCCGATGGCAGTACCGGTTGAGAGCAGCCAGAGATCGCGCCCAGCAGGCACCTCATCCAGTGTTAGAAAACCGCTCGCCTGTGATTGCACCAGCAGGCTGTCTCCCACTTGCAGCGAGCCGAGCGAGGGAGTCAGCTCACCGCTCGGGATCTCGACCAGATAAAACTCGTGGTATGGCGTAGAGGGAGGATTGACGAAGGAGTAGGCGCGCTGAATGCGGCGATCGCCCTGCTCAAGGGCCAGCTTGGTGAATTGGCCTGCTTTGTAGGGGGCCAGCTCGGCCGCTACGCGCAGAGAAAATAGGGTGGGTGTCCATTCGATGCGTTCGATGACGCGGCCTTCGACCCAGGCAGCCATAAGGATCTCCTCCAGTGGAACAGACCTTTACTCTACCCCTCGGCCCAAAAATAAAAAACCCGCGCAAAAGCGCGGGTTTTCTTGCAACAGCGAATCGCTATTACAGGGCAACAACCTGGATCTGTACGGTTGCTTTAACGTCAGCGTGCAGCTGAACAGCAACTTCGTAGTCACCGGTGTTACGCAGAACGTTGCCCATGCGGACTTCGCTCTTGGCAACGGCTACGCCAGCAGCAGTGATGGCTTCAGCCACGTCACGGGTACCGATGGAACCGAACAGTTTGCCTTCGTCGCCAGACTTGGAAGCGATAACCACGGTAGCCAGTTCGGCCAGCTTGGCAGCACGCTCTTCAGCAGCCGCTTTGTTGGCAGCCAGTTTGGCTTCCAGCTCAGCGCGACGAGCACCGAAAGCTTCGATGTTGGCCTTGGTGGCCATAACAGCTTTGCCTTGCGGGATCAGATAGTTACGGGCGTAGCCAGCTTTAACAGCGACTTGATCACCCAGACCGCCCAGTTTGGCGATTTTGTCGAGCAGGATAACTTGCATTACCTTTCCTCTATAAATTTCGTTGAGTTAGGCTTAAGCGCCGGACCGATTCTTACTTGTTGTGCAGATCGGTGTACGGCAGCAGAGCCAGGTAACGAGCACGCTTGATGGCGCGTGCCAGCTGACGCTGATACTTGGCGCGGGTACCGGTGATACGACTCGGTACGATCTTGCCAGATTCAGTGATGTAGTTTTTCAGAGTAACGATATCTTTGTAGTCGATCTCGGTAACGTTCTCGGCAGTGAAGCGGCAGAACTTACGACGACGGAAATAACGTGCCATGGCCTTTATCCTCTAGTCAGTGATCTAAGAATTACTCTTCGGAAGCAGCTTCAAGAGCGTCTTCGCGGCGCTCGTCGTCACGACGGGTGAAGCGCTCTTCTTTGGCCTTGGCCATCGGAGAAACTTCAGTCACAGCGTGCTTGGTGCGCATGATCATGTTGCGGATAACGGCATCGTTGAAGCGGAAGTTGGTTTCCAGCTCATCGATAACGGCTTGCTCTGCTTCTACGTTCAGCAGAACGTAGTGGGCTTTGTGCAGCTTGTCGATTGGGTAAGCCAGCTGACGACGGCCCCAATCTTCTAGGCGATGAATAGTGCCACCAGAGGTGGTGATAGCGCCGGTGTAACGCTCGATCATGCCGGGTACTTGCTCGCTCTGGTCCGGATGAACCATGAAGACGATTTCGTAATGACGCATTTTAGCTCCTTACGGATTAATTCAGCCTCCGCCCAGGTGCAGCCAGACCTCGGAGGCAAGGAACATAATGGTGTTTAGTCGCTGCTTTTCTAGGGCGGCGTATTGTACGAAATCACATCCCCCACTGCAACTGACGGCCCTAAATGTTTTTCCCGATGAAAATCATCAAAAACAACAATTGATAATAATTATCATTTATATCTATCCTCCCTTCATATCCTCATGGAGAGAGATGCCATGCCACCCGCACAGACGACTACGATCCCAGCCCGCAAATTCAAACTGACTCTGCTCGGACCTGCCTTTATCGCCGCTATCGGCTATATCGACCCGGGCAACTTCGCCACCAATATTCAGGCGGGCTCTACCTTTGGCTACCAGCTGCTCTGGGTGGTGGTATGGGCCAACCTGATGGCCATGGTGGTGCAAACCCTCTCGGCCAAGCTCGGCATCGTCACTGGCAAAAATCTTGCGGAGCACATCCGCGACCGACTGCCTAAACCCGCAGTTTGGGCCTACTGGGTGCAGGCAGAGATCATTGCCATGGCCACCGATCTCGCCGAATTTATTGGCGCCGCAGTCGGCTTCAAGCTGCTGCTTGGCGTGACCTTGCTTGAAGGAGCCTGTATCACCGCCGTGGTGACCTGGGGGATCCTGATGCTGCAATCCCGTGGCCAGAAGCCGCTGGAGTTGGTGGTCGGTGGCCTGTTGCTGTTTGTCGCGGCGGCCTACATCGTCGAGCTGATGGTCTCCCGCCCCCATCTGCCCAGCCTGCTGGAAGGGGCCCTCTTCCCCAGTCTGCCCAACAGCGATGCCGTCTATCTGGCCGCCGGTGTGCTCGGTGCCACCGTGATGCCCCATGTCATCTACCTGCACTCGGCACTGACCCAGCACACGCAGGATCAGGGCTCGGTCAGCCAGCGGCTGCACACCACTCGGGTGGATGTGGCGATTGCCATGACCATCGCAGGCTTCGTCAATCTGGCGATGATGGCGATGGCTGCGGCTGCGTTCCACAGCTCGGGCCACCAGCAGGTAGTGGAGCTGGAATCCGCCTACCAGACCCTCACCCCGCTGCTGGGTCAGGCGGCTGCCACCCTGTTTGGCCTCTCGCTGGTCGCCTCCGGTATCAGCTCTACCGTGGTGGGTACCCTGGCCGGGCAAGTGGTGATGCAGGGCTTTGTCCGCTTTACCATCCCGCTCTGGCTGCGTCGCGCCATCACCATGGCTCCCGCCTTCGTGGTGATCGCCATGGGGCTCAACACCACCGAAATTCTGGTGCTGAGTCAGGTGATCCTGAGCTTTGGCATCGCGCTGGCCCTGATCCCGCTGTTGATGCTGACCGGCGATCGGGCACTGATGGGGCAACATCGCAACCATCCGGTCACACAAGCCATCGGCCGCCTTATCGTTGCGCTGGTAATCGGGCTCAACGTCTATCTGCTGGTCGCCATGATCTAGCGAACCGTAAAACCGAGAAGAGGGGCTCATTAACACTGGTTAATGAGCCCTTTCGTACTTTGGCGTATGCTGCCGCTTTCTCTTCTCATTTATCGTTGCGGGAGCCTTGCCATGAAACATACCCGAGTCAGCTTCGTGCTGGGCCATCATCAGGAGCAGGCCAGCGTGGTCTGCTGCCAGCGCGGTGACACCACACTGCTGGTCACCGACCTCACCCCCTTTCATCCCCAAAGCCACCTCTGGCCCGATCAGCCGGGGGATGTGGGTCATGTTCGCTGGGAAGGTGGCGAAGCAACCATTGGCCCTTGCCGGATGGGGGCCATTAGCCCGGATGGCGAGCTGTTCGTCGATACTGCCATTCCGGTCAAACGGGGTGCAGAGGGGTGGCGTTTCGTGGTGGTGCATCCGCTGACTGGTGACCACGCGCTGGCCGTCGGCAGCCAGGTCGAATTGCAAGTGGATAGCGCTGCTCGCTATCACCTGAGTCTTGGCCATAGCGGCTGCCATCTGGCGGCGCTCGCCCTCAACCGGGTACTCATCCCCTACTGGCGCAAGGAGGTGAGCGAGCGCGATGCGCTGGGCCAGCCCGACTTCGACCGCCTTGCCATTCAAAGTTCACGGGTCGAGCCTTACGGTTCGCGGGAGCAGTACCGCATCGGCAAGAGTTTGCGCAAGAAGGGGGTCAACAGCGAAGCCCTGCTGGCGGATCTGGCGCTGATTGAAGAGAAGGTCAACCAGCAGCTGGCCGACTGGATCACAGCCGGGGGCGAGATCAGCCGCAGCCGCGCTGGCGAGGCGATCATCGATTCCCGTTACTGGCACTGCACGCTGGAAGGCCTGGAGGTGACCATTCCCTGTGGCGGCACTCACGCCACTGATTTACAAGCACTGAGACAACTCCACGTTCAGCTGTCCATCAGTGAGGATGGTTTTGTGTTGATATCAAAAATGCCTAACGAGTAGCACCTAAAGCAGTTAACGGGTATAGGGAATGCACAATGACGTGAGTATTGATTCGATGTTGGCTAATAAAAGGAAATGGGCGTCCAGCGTTGGGCCCGAACGGTTAGAAAAGACAATGCCAGTCTATTGACTGGCATTGTGTTAAATAGCGAAGAGAGATTACTTGACAGCGTCTTTAAGTGCTTTGCCTGCCACAAAAGAAGGCACATTAGCAGCAGCAATCTGGATCTCTTTACCTGTCTGAGGATTGCGGCCAGTTCGGCCAGCGCGGTGGTTCACTTTGAAGGTACCAAAACCAACTAGTTGAACAGCATCACCTTCTTTTAAGCTCTGAGTAATACCATTGATAATCTCTTCCAGAGCAACTTTAGCCTGAGCCTTGCTCAGATCCGCTTTAGCTGCAATCGCATCGACAAGTTGAGCTTTATTCATAATGTTTCCTCTCGGGGCAGTTGGCGCCGAGCAACTCTATTCAAAAATAAACAGGCAGGCAAAGGCTTTATTGAACTGGTGTCGTCTAACACTGTGCTTTTCATCAAAATATGCGGAAATAGTCACATATCAACCATATAAACCCATGGCTGTGTACTGCATAACACTGTTTTGGACTAGCACTGGCGGGGGACGATATAGTGCTAACTGTACAATATCCCACCACCCCTATTGACGATTGACTAGATTTTCCCTAGTTATAGGGTGTCATTGCCCAAACGGATCGGAAGGTCATGCTCGATAGCCCAGTCCTATGGAGGGATTATGCTGACAAGATTGGAACAGACCACACAAGCGTTGGCAGGAAAGCACAGGGCCATCGATGATTGGTTAGATGCTAGACAAGATTTACTAGTGGAATACATGAAGCTTGCTGGAATGAGTCCAGCACGTAGTAAGCAACGTTGTCTTCCTGACCAGCAAGCGCTGCAGCACTTTTGTAATAAGTTGGTTGATTACGTTAGTGCTGGCCACTTCGAGATTTACAATCATGTTGTTACTGCTTTTGAACAAGCGAGCGGTGATACTCTGGAATTAGCGAAACGGATTTATCCTCATATCCGAACTAGTACGGAAAAAGCCCTAGAGTTTAATGATAAATACAGCGATGCTGACGAAGCTCAGCTGTTATTACTTGATGAAGATCTCAATGAGTTAGGGCCCATGCTTGAAGATCGATTCAAACAGGAAGATCGCTTGGTTAAAGCGCTACGAGTAGTTGAATCTTTACTGACGCAGCATGTTTAGTCGATGTATGGATATTGTGGCCAAATAAATCGCCAAGGCATTAGCTACTTCAGCCGAATATTTTAATGTGTAATATGAATATAAACAGGAGAAAATTATGTCTGAGCGTCGCCGTTTTGCTCGAGTTCTCTATCTGGTAGAAGCAGAGCTGAAGCAGGATACCAAGGTATGGCATACCCAATTGATTGACATATCTTTACAAGGGGCACTGTTAAATAAGCCAAATGATTGGCAACTCAGTGATAACAAAGATTTTTTACTTAGTTTTTGTCTTGGTGATAGTGATATTAAAATTAGTATGCAGGTTGAATTGACACACGAAGTCAGCCAAAAACTAGGCTTCCATTGTCATCACATAGACATAGACAGTGCTACACACCTAAAGCGAATGATAGAGCTAAATATTGGTGATGAAGAGCTACTGCATCGTGAGTTAAATCAGTTGTTACTGGAACATACGGAACACTCTTAAACCTGCCATATGACTTAAACCGTCGTTGATTAAGCTAATCTATGCTGATTATGGCCAGCTGCGAAGGCATTGATGTTGTCAATTAATTGATCTGCCAGACGTTGTATCGATGCCTCACTTGCCCACGCCACATGGGGGGTCAGGATAAAATTGGGGTATTGCAGCGCCTGCATGAGTGGATGATCTAGCGGTGGTGGCTCAATACTCGCCACATCAAATCCCGCGCCCCCAAGGTGACCATCAGCCAGCACTTTCAGTAATGCCGTTTCATCGACTAATCCGCCACGGCCAACATTGATTAGCAACGCGCCTGGCTTCATCAGCCTAAGCTCACGTTCACCTAACAGATTACGCGTGGTAGGTGTGAGTGGGCAGTGTAGGCTGATCACATCCGAGCATTGCAGCAGCTCATCCAGTGGTAACCTATCGGGCTCTTGACTCGTTGCTAGTTGTCTCTGGGCATAGCGTACTGTCATACCCATGTGTTTTGCCCGTTCACCTAGAGCTTGGCCTAATGTCCCTTTACCGATAATACCCAATTGCTTACCTTGCAAATCCACGATGCTGTGATCAAAGAAACAAAATTGGCCACTTTGTTGCCAGCGGCCTGCTAATAGTGACTGACGCCAAGCAAATAAATTACGCGAGAGTGCGAGTATCAATGCCATGGCATGTTCAGGCACAGAGGGGCCAGAATAGTTACGGATATTGCATACCCCAACGTTCGCAGCACGACAAGCCGTCAAATCCACATTGTCACTACCTGTGGCAGCTAATGCGATCAACTGGAGCTGCGGCAATTGTGCTAGTTCTTTTGCCCCGATACGCACTTTATTGACGATAGCAATACTCGCATCCTTTAGCCGTTCAACTACTTGTTCAGGGGATGTATTCGGATAGGACTGCCAGCGATGAGGAAAATTGGGACAAGGTAAGGTGATGTTGGCATCAAGAGTATCACGTTCGAGAAACACAATGTGGTGCTGCATGGCAAGTCCTGATGGTGTTGGCTGCAGCTATGATGCCAAAGAAGGTGCGTATAAAACCAGCATATATATTGAATGCTCTTCTCTCCAGTTGCAGGAGTGGATCGTAGGGATGATGGTTATGGTGCCCACAGAACTCACGCACCTTATCCGACAGGATGGTAGACTCACGGATCATGCGCTTAAAAGAATGGCAGCACCGTGAGGCCGACAGTTCTGTGTATCACTGGGAGCTTCACATTCATACTTTGTGCTGCATTAGAAGAACTGCGCAGCTTTAGAAATTCCTACTGCCGCCGTTAACTCGTTAACAGGAGGGTGAGCATTATGACAAAACTACCGTTATCACTGCTGTTACTGAGTTGTTTTATCAGCAATGCATCCTGTGCGACTGATGGTGATTTATTCGAGAACCAACATTGGCAAGCCAGTGACTGGCAAGCGCTACCTGATACGACCGAAATTGATAAGCAGACGGTGTTATATGCCAAACACGATAGTGAAAATTATCTGGGGCTAGCGATTTTATTGCCTGATTGGCAGCGTAGCGGTCAGCTGTGGCAGCTGACTCGTGCACTACGCAAGCTCGGTTTCGATACCTTGTTACTCCATCCCTTACCGGCACAGAGCGAATTTGATCCTGCCGCAGAGAAAAAACAGAAAGACAGCGAAACATTTCGCAAGCAATTTGCCGAGCGGATCGCTAAATCAGCTGATGCCAAACTCCAAGAGGGAGGATTTAAGCTGATCTTAGCGCAAGGTACAGGCGCCGCTTGGATGGCGAATATTATTGCCAGTGAACAGTTACCCGCCCCCGACGCGTTGGTGTTACTTGATGGTTTTTTCCCTGACCAACAGAGTAATCAAATGCTCGCCAAGCAAGTGGCCCAAGCCACTATGCCAACGTTAGACCTCTATCAAGAAGACGGCTCGCGGTGGCCAACATTGGCAGCAGAGGCTCGCCAGAGCGAAATCAGACGCAGCCACAAACTTAATTATCGCCCTTATGCACTACTAGATCTCGCTGAGACACCGACTCGCATTCAGGGATGGCTTAATCACTTGGGGTGGCTGTGACTGTATGAGCGGTTGCATCTCAACTTACTCGCCGTACATGACTTTATTTTCCGCAAGAAGGAGCGTATCAAGATCAGCTATCGGCCTCTTCTATCATATTCACGGGTGTTGTTATGTTGCGTGAATGGAACTAACTGAGGAAGCAGAGATCGGTAATCCCCCCGAAAAACTGAGGCGCCATCAGCTTGACTGTATGCCTCAGCCCTGGCACTTTATTGGCCCAGTAATCGATACTACCGCATGCCCCCATGCCGATCGGGCTAGGAGGAAGATTGCTAAAGAACGAGAGCATCTGCTCCCGCTTCAACTGTCGCTTGAGGATCGTCTTGTCACGTTGATCAACGCCATGTAAT
>NZ_PGGC01000130.1 GCF_002795305.1 Aeromonas cavernicola | reverse complement strand
TGGCAAAGGCTGCATGACCTCTACTTTTGAGTGCCCCTAAAAATGGGGGGATTACCGAAGTCGGGAGCCTGTTCGAAAGCAAAAGAATCCGAGACCAATCAACAGGTTTCGGATTGTTACACATTAGAAGGATCGGTCAATGGATCCTTAACTGATCGGCATTACCCACTTGAGGTAGTCTATTTTCGTTAGCGAATATAGTCAAATAAGGTCAATCGACTTATTTTGCTAAAGGATAGCTGTGAAGCACTTAATGCAGCATCTTCTTTGGCCAATGTTGAGATAACCTCATAGAGATCAATATCAGAAACCTTGCCTCTCGCCTGGGTATTAAGAGTGCTTAAGCTATCATTAGAGTTTATTACCTGCTCCAAACTATTCATTCTCCCCCCCAACTCACCTAACCCTCTGTCAACATTTAGACGAGCATTAGTGAGATGCACTTGGGCATCAGCAGCCTCACTCTGAAAGTCTTCTGGCAAGATGGCGGGATTTCTCAACGCGCCAATAAAATCAGACATACCATTGAGTATGTTGTCATTTTTGGGAGGGTCTAATGCTAACTCTTGAGCTGCTCCACCTGCAGGTACATTCAGTGTTAACGCCATTCCATTGAAAGGTATTTTATTGCCGACAGTATAGTCCCCTGTTTGCATCACATTGCCGCCAGCATCTTGGATCTGATAGGTATTAGGCGTACCCACTGCCGTTGTGACAGTATATTTATTACTAGCTAACGCTGGATTGTAATTGTTGCTGTAAAAACTATCGAAATCCCCTTGATCAGCGATATCTACTTTAATACCTGCTGTTATCGCACTAGCATTGCGCCGTGTTGCCACTACTTGAAATAAATTTTGTCCTGAATCATTAGCGGCGATACTTACCGTCGGTGACACCTGAATATCTCGCTGTCCCGTATCCCCTTGAAACACATATGCTCCATTAGCATCTTTTACGAAGGGCTGAGTTTTACTTTGATTCCCCCCAAAAATATATTCACCTTGAGAGTTCTTACTATTCATTAAATCAAAAACTTGCTGTTGGAGTTCTTCCAGCTCACCTGCTATCGCGTTGCGGTCATCAAGACTCACTGCGGAGTTATTCGCTTTCTGGATTAACGTCTGCGCACTCATCATGGCTGTATTAATCGAACTTAAGATTGTCTCCTCGTGGCCTAGACTATTTTCCAGCAAACTACCATTGATACTATATTGCTTAAAGAGATCGATCTCTTTAGTCAACGCCATTTTTTGGCTCATACCAGATGGGTCTTCACCTGATGTTTTAAACCTATTCCCACTCTGTAACTGCTCTGATGCCTTAGCTATTCGCTCATTAGCACTGCTCAAGGAGCTGAGGTTGCGGCTATAGATCATGTTCGTCGTGATACGCATAAACTTACCTCACAGAAGAGAGCAATGTATCGAAAATAAGCTTGGCAGTACTCACAACCTGCGCCGATGCAGCGTAGGATTGCTGGAAACGGATAAGATTAGCCGCTTCCTCCTCGAGATTTACCCCAGATACACTTTCAAAAATACTGGTACTCTGCAGTAACTTACCCTCATTAGCTTTCAGCTGATTACGGGTTTCACTAGTACTATTCCCAATCCCCATCACGAGACTAGAATAAGCTCCGCTAAGAGTCATTTTGTCATTGCTTGTGTTACCACTGTTATTTTTGCGCACCAATAAGGTGTTCTGCATCTCAGCCATGACCAACCCGTTACTGTTATCGGCAAAGCCATTAGTGTTATAGCTGACCTTGAAATTGTCTTTAGGTTTGACTGAGCCTGTGATGCTGAATTCATATCCAGGACTCTGTTTGGGGTCACTGTAGACGAGTGTACCTGCTGGGAAAGGATTCACAATTGAAGCCATCAAGTTTTGGCCCTTGGTTGCAGCAGGGGCAACACCTATTAACGTGGTTCCGTCTGCGGCATAGACTTCGTAGTTACCGCTATTATCTATTTTAACAACTTGTGGTGCTGCTGGGTCGAGTGTATTTGCCGTGAACCCCGAACCAGCCCCAGTATTAAATATTCCGTTTAATTTGATGTCCGCACCACCAAAATTATTGCTACTTTTTTCGCCTTTAAGTGTCGATGCAAGCGCTAAGTCCTCAGGGCGAGTTATCAGCTGTTGAATTTGAGCTGCAGCGTTCTTGGTGGGTTGTAAAAGGAACCTATCACCAGTGGCTGGGGTTCCACCAAGATCAACCGAGATGCCATGGCCAAGTATTTCAAATGTAGTGGGTGGAGTTGTACCGGCAGCGAGCGACGTTCGGTTGCCCTGCTTGTCTAGCACAAACACATCGAAAGATGTCGCGCTGCTAAATTGAATCTCATAATCAGAGCTAGTTACTTCTCCGCCTTTACCTGGCGTCACGTTGACAGTTACTGCACCAGTACCCGAGTTACTACTATATGGGAGCCCCTTACTACTCGGCAGCGAAAATATGTTTTCACCAATCTCATTATCTAAGTCCATACCGAGATTATTTTGCCGATTCATGGCATCAGCCATAACAATTGCGAGCTGGCCCAGTTCACGCTTAGTCGGTTCAAGGTCATCGCGAGCAGCGAACAGTCCTCCCATTACGCCACTCAAAGTGGTGTGATCAATGCGAGCTTCATTTTGTCCTAACGTCACTTTTAGTTCTATTGAACGGGAATCAGGATTACCTGCTGTTGTCTGAAATTGCGCTACCCCCCCATCTAATACAAGAGAGTGCCCAGTCGCCATGTTAACTAACATACTCCCATTAGCTTGAGGAATCGTACGAATATCCATCTTCTCAGCAAGCAGACGGATAGCCTCATCACGCTGATCAAATAGCATTAGGTTTTCTTCAGGCGTGCCATGCGTACGCATAATGGCATAATTAAGATCATTGATGCTGGTTAACAGGCCGTTGACTTGTCTTGTTTCATCCTCGATACGCTTGTTAATGTTATCTGTCTGTTTATCAAACTGAGCTGATAAGGTGTGAAAACGGTCCAACATACCACCCAGTTCAGTCATGGTTACTTTACGGCCACCAATTTCAGCGGGAGATTCATTTGCTGTATGGAATGCCTTAAAATAGGAGGTAATAGCAGCACCGACACTATTACTTTTATCGCCCAATAGTGTGTCTACACTAGAGAGTTGCTCGAAGCGACTAAGAGATGCGTGATAAGCCGACGTATCGCGCTGCACTTCCCCTTGGATATAGTTATCAATAATCCGACTCGTCACCATATCGCCAGTGCCTAAACCGATGGTATTGGTATAGACCAAAGTACGTTCCCGAACATAACCCTGACTATTAGTGTTGACTATGTTGTTACTGGTCGTTTGCAGCAGACGCTGATGTGCTAACACGCCTGATGTTCCGATCCCAAGCAGATCGCTTCCCATATATTAAAGCTCCATCTCGTTGTATTGGGCTATCGCCTCACTACGTAACACTTGTTTCAACTTGCTGGCATATTTGGGGTCCGTCGCATAACCCGCTTGCTGTAATGCTTCAAAATAACTATCTGAGCTATTAACATTGGCCAGCGCACCTTTGTAACGATTCCCCGAGGTAAGGAACTCAACATAATCGTTAAAACTATCCTCAAACGAATCATAAGAACGAAAGGCAGCCTTCTGGCGAGATGCAACTCCCTGTTCGTACTCTAATGTACTGACCACCGCTTTTGGCCCTTCCCAACGAGGGTCAGCCTTGATACCAAAGAGGTTATGGGTAATCTGCCCTTCACCATCCGTTATCACCCTCTTTCCCCATCCACTCTCTAGCGCAGCCTGGGCAACCAGAATCGCTGGGCTTAGCCCCAATTTAGCCGCTGCTTTTTTGGCTAACGGCATCAGACGATTAACAAAGTCCTCAGGGCTATGAAACTGCTTAGTGAGGTTTGCACCATCGGCTGATAACTCTAGCGAAGTAGTGTTATTGCTAGGACGACGGGGCATTGAGAGTGAGCGGACCATTTCTGCTTGCTTCACACTATTTTTCTCATTTGCCATATCGTTATCAGCAAAATCTTTGCCAATTTTTGATGCGCTAATCAGATGATCTGCAGCCTTATTTGGTGGTTGATAGGGCTTATAAACGGGCTCAGTACGTTGCGGCAATTTAAGTATGCGGCCATCACGATGGACAAATGTCTGGGGAGAAAGTTGTTTAGAGACCATATCAGCTAATCCCAATCCCCCTTTGTTCGACATGTCAGCGACTCGCTGCTCATCGAGCATTCCCTCGTAAAATTGGGTATAGCTGCTGTTCATTGGATTGTCTTGGGTCAAGACCTGATTGGCATCTCGCATTCCTTTAAAGAGCATTTGAGTAAAAATAGATTCAAACTGACGAGCCGCTGCTTGCAATGCTTGGGCTTGCCCATCTTTACTTAGACTCATTTGGCGCAGTCGGTCTAGGTTTTTGATATCCTGCACCATGCCAAGATTGATGCCGCTGTTGCTATCAAATTCTGCCATGCTATTTACCTCATTGCCGCCATTGGCAAGCCCTTGCCGCTAGTTACAATATGACTAACTGGCCTTCTATAGCGCCTGCTTGCTGCAGTGCTTCAAGAATGGCCATCAAATCCCCTGGCGCGACCCCAACTTGATTAACAGCCCTTACCAACTCATCAAGCGTTGCGCCAGTATCGAGCTTGAACATTCGTCCATCTTCTTGCTGAACATTAATCGTGGAGTTATTCGTGACAGTTGTCTCCCCGCCAGCCAAGGGGTTGGGCTGAGAAACCTGCTGATTTTCGGCAATCGTGACGGTTAATCCACCATGACTGACAGCGGCTGGTTTTAACTTGACTTGGCTACCTATAACAATCGTGCCAGTGCGTGAATTGACAATGATCTTGGCTGATTCATTGGCTGGGTCGACATCCAAATTCTCGATAGTTGCGAGATAGGAGACCCGCTGACTGGGATCACGTGGTGCGTAGACTTTAACAGAAGTAGCATCAAGTGCCTGTGCCGTATTAGGTCCGACTAAATCGTTTACTACATCGGCTAAGCGGCGAGCGGTTGTGAAATCTGGACGATTGAGGTTAAAGGTGATCGTATCTCCTTGGCTAAAGGAGTTAGGTACCTCACGTTCAACAGTTGCACCATTAGCAATTCGACCTACCGTTGGAGTGTTAATAACGACTTTGGAACCGTCAGCCCCCTCAGCCCCCAACCCACCGACCACCAAACTTCCCTGAGCCACTGCATACACTCGCCCATCTAAGCCTTTCAAGAAGCTTTGGAGCAAAGTTCCCCCACGTAAGCTTTTTGCCTCACCGATGGCAGAAACCGTTACATCGATGGTTTGGCCGGGTTTAGAAAAGGGAGGTAAATCAGCATGAATGGCAACTGGCGCAACATCCTTGATTTTTGGTTTGATATTATCTGGGACTTTAATGCCAAAGTTATTGAGCATGGTACGAAAGGTCTGCTCAGTGAAGGCGTTATTCTTTTCACCTGTCCCTGGGAGACCGACCACCAGACCGTAGCCAATCAGTTGATTGTTGCGTACCCCTTCAACAGTGCTTATATCCTTGACCCGCGCTGCTTGCACCTCTCCCAAGGGCAATAAGCAACAGATTAAGCTGACAATGCGGCATAACCTCATGACATCTCCTAAAGTGGCCACCAAGGACCATTAAAAAAGCTGGTTAACCAACCTTGCTCTTGACTGTTAGCTAAATCACCGGTGCCACCATAATAGATACGTGCATTAGCTACTTTCTGAGAGGAAACGCTGTTATCAGAGGTCACGTCTCCTGGACGGATCAACCCAGTAATGCGGATATATTCATTACCATTGTTCAGCATGATCCACTTTTCACCCCGAACTAATAGATTGCCATTAGGAAGGACCTTAGCGACGCTGACCGAGATGCTTCCTTGCAAACTATTACTCTGATCTGCTTTGGCCTGCCCTTTAAATGCACTGTTCTGACCAATGCTTGCTGAGAGGTTATACGGACTGGCAGTGACAGGTACCCCACCCAAACTGACGGGCTCAAGATTAAACTCATTATCCTTGCCACTTTGAGTGTTAGCTTTCTTAGATGCTGATGTAGATTCGGCTAACTCAATCGTAATGATGTCTCCCACCTTGTGAGCCTTGATGTCCGAATAAATCCCATTAACTTGATCTGGTTGAAAAATAGCACCGGTCGGCCGCACTGATACGGGATCAGATTCTCCGTAGACAGGTGAGAATTCAGGATCATCTGGCCTAGGGGTATTGGGGGTTGAACTACATCCCCCGATAACTAGACATCCCAACATCCAGAAGGCTTTCATCATTGCCTCCCTAATCAAGTCCGCTGAACTAAGAACGACATCATGGAGTCAACGGCGGAAATAACTTTGGAGTTCATCTCATAAACCCGCTGAGCCTGAATGAGGTTGACTAACTCTTCGGTGACATTAACGTTGGATGTTTCCAACATACCTTGTTTGATGACCCCAAGCCCATCGGCTCCCGCCGCGCCTTGGATTGCTGCGCCGCTTGATTGCGTTTCGATAAACAGATTTTCCCCCATCGGCTGTAAACCCGTAGGGTTAACAAAGTCGGACATGTTGATCTGTCCAACCACTTGAGAGGCACCATCTCCCTTCAATTGCACTGAGACTTGACCATCGTTGCCTACAGTCACACTCTGTGCATTTTCTGGTATCTGGATTTCTGGTTGTAAGGGATAACCATTGCCAGAGGTCACGATAGTTCCCTCGTCATTGAGGGTAAACTGACCATTACGGGTATAGGCCGAACTACCATCAGGCAACTGAATCTCGAAGTAACCGCGGCCACTTATCATCAAGTCTAGAGAGTTGTCTGTTGTTTGAACATTGCCTTGGCTGTGATTTTTCTGAGTAGCAACAACCTTAGCTCCTGCACCTAACATGAGACCAGAAGGCAGCTCGGTATCAGCAGATGAACGTCCCCCTGGCTGATTGATATTTTGATAAAGCAAGTCCTCGAAAATAGCTCTCGATTTCTTAAAGCCAACCGTACTGGCGTTCGCCAAATTGTTGGACGTGACAGAGATATTCGTCTGTTGAGCATCCAACCCCGTTTTACTGATCCAGAGTGCAGGATTCATGGTCTACTCCTTGATTAACTAATTCGCAGTAACTGAGTCTGGGCCTCGTCATTTTCTTCGGCCGTCTTCATCATTTTGACTTGGGTTTCAAACTGACGTTGTAGGCGGATTAAGTTCGTCATTTCATCCACCACATTGACATTACTTCCTTCTAGGGATCCTGCAATCAGTCCAACATTAGCCGATGCGGCCTCAGACTGACCGTCTTTACGCCTAAACAAGCCATCTTGCCCCTTCTCAACGTCTGCTGTAGCTGGGTTAACAAGCTTTATCCGAGCAAAATCTTCAGGCAAGTTGGCAGCCGCACCTTCAGGCCGACCACTAATTGTACCGTCTCGATTTATCTCGATCTTTTCCATTGGCATTGGCAACACGATGGGTTGGCCACCATCGTCGACAACATTGAGCCCAGTGGAGGTTTGTAAGTTCCCCGTTGCATTCACTAGCAGATTACCCATTCGAGTAAATGCCTCTCCACCTTTGGCGTCCTGAACTGCAATCCACCCTGGCCCATCAACGGTAACGTCTAGGTCTCGCCCCGTTGTCATCAGCATACCGTGCTGTAAGTTTTGGCCGGGACGCTCTGTCATGGAAAACACTCGACTTGGCAATCCTTCACCAAATGCTTGCATGCTCCTAGCTTGTTCAAAATCTGCTTTGAAACCGACGGTATTAGCATTGGCGAGATTGTTACCACGCACAGCTAAGCTATTCATATTCTCTTTAGCACCGGACATGGCGATATAAAGTAGGTGATCCATGGAATCCTCCGTCAAACAGATGACTTTGGTTTAATTTGTGCAATTTAGATGCCAAAAAAATAGCCAGTGAGTAACATCAGGGAGAGCAGCTGAGAACGAGGTAATATAAAAAGGGCGCTCAATTGCCCCAAGTTCTCTAGACATCTCACAGCCTTAAAATGAGGCAACTATTGGAGGGGTTATGACCCGCCAACGTTACCCAGAAACATTCAAGATAGAAGCGGTTAAAGCAAGTCACCGAGCGCGGACGGCCTGTGGTTGATGTTGCACGAGCCCTCGGGGTATCCAGCCACAGTCTGTATCCCTGGCTCAAGCTGTACGGTGAGTCCGCTGTGTAATGACCCAGCTA